>CBFHAJ010000031.1:0-27242 GCA_965653495.1 uncultured bacterium
CGCACGTCGGCGAAGGTGTTGGCATTGAGTGCCGGGTTCGATGTCCGCATCAGAGCCATGGATCCTCGCGTCGTGAAGAGTGCTCTCGAAATCTAATCACCGACCGCGTGCTTGAGCGCGGCCCGGGCGAGTAGCCGCGTGGAATCGAGTGTCGGGAGCGACGCGCGGTCCGGGTCGACGATCAGGGGGATCTCGGTGCACCCCAACACCACCGCGTCGCACCCCTGCCTGGCCAGCCGATCGATGAGGCTGTGGAAATACTCACGCGACGGCTCGCGCAGCACGCCGTACACCAGCTCGTCCAGAATGATTGCGTTGACGCGCTCGCGGTCGCGCACATCCGGGGTCACCGTCGCGATCCGCCGCTCGCGCGCCGCGTCGACGTACACCGGTCCCTCCATCAGGAATTGGGTCCCCAGAATGCCGAGCCGCCGGTATCCTGCTCGACTCGCGTCGTCCACGACCACGCGGGCGATGTGCAGCCACGGGATGGGCGACTCGGCGGCGACGAGATCGTACGCCTGGTGAATGGTGTTATCGGGAGAGATCGCGAACGCCGCGCCCGCGCCCGCCACCTTGCGGGCGGACGACACCATCAGATCCGCCACCCCCCGCCAGTCCCCCGCGCGAATGCGGGTCATGTACTGGGCTAGCGGATGCGTGTGCATGGTGATCTCGGGATGGGCGTGCTCGCCCAGCAGGGCACGGCCCTCGATGCAGATGGTGCGGTAGCACAACGCGGCGCCCTCCGCGCTGCAGGCCACCACGCCGACGTGCTTCACCCCCATCCGCGCAGGCTCCGGATATAGTCGCCCAGCACGAGAAACTTCTCGAACACCGGAACGCCCTTGCGCTTGCGCCCGAACTCGGCGAACAGCTCCCGCAGGCGCCCGCGCCGCGTCACGTAGAACCGGAACGTCTCCGCGAAGTCCTCTTGCGGGTGCGTGGCCGCGTAGGCGGTGACATAGTTGGCCACAGTGGTGGTCACGCCCCGGCGCTCGAAGTCCACCCACTTCGAGTCGGAGACGCGGTACGCTTTGCGCACTTCGCCGAAGGCGTGACGGAAGCGGTGGGTGCGCGTGAGCGCCCAGTTGTGGTACAGGAACGAGTGGCCCAGCTCGTGCAGGATGAGCCCGGTGAGCATGTTCCACGAGATCTCATCGCGGCTGCGTTTCCCCGTCACGTAGCGGCGCTCGATCTCGATCACCTTGGGCGAGCGGTGCGTCACGCCCGAGACCCCCGGTCGCAACAACACGCGGTAATTCCATCCCTTCAGGCGCGACACGACCAGCAGTTGCCGGACCCGGCGCAGCGCCTGGCGGATCAGGTCGCGCCCGGTAGCGTCCTCGCCGCACCAGGGACACACGTCCATCCAGTCGTTCACCCCTTTGCTACAGTGCGGGCAGATGTTCTGGAACGCGTCGTACCGCCATTTCTGTCCGCGGCCGCACCACGGGCAGTGGCGCATCGGGTACATGACGCCGCCCCCGCACCCCCAGCGGCAGCGACGGTCGTAGCGGAACCCCTTGGGGGCTTTGAGCGGCTCGGGACTCGAGTCCCGGTCCGTGATGTCGCGCCCGCACCAGGGGCAGAACGAGAAGCTGTCCGACACCACCCAGCCGCAGTAATAGCACTCCGCGCCCGTTTCCTTGGTGGTGTCGCGCCACTCGAGCCGGCGGCCGCAGTTCGAGCAGAACGCCCAGAAACGCTCCAGCTCCGCGGCGCATGTCGGGCAGCGGAGCTCGGGGGTGGGCACTTCCCGCCGGCGCGACGTCATCGCGCCAGCGCCTCGTCGACGATCCGCTGAATGAACTCGGGGTAGCCCATGCCGGCCTTCTCCGCCGCGTCCGCCATTTCGTTCTCGTACGCGAGATACGGGTTGGGATTCACCTCCAGGACGTAGACCTCGTCGTCGTGCGTGAGGCGCAGGTCCACCCGGCCGTAATCCTGGAGCCACAGAGCGTGGAACGCCGTGGTGCAGATGTCCCCGATCTTTGCGCTGACCTCGTCCGACAGACCTTTCGCGAACACGTTGCGGATCTTCTTGCGCTTGCGGTATTCCTCGTCCCACTTGGCCTTGTAGGTCGCGATGCGATGCTCCCCTCCTCCCTCGGACTCGCCGAACGTCAGCTCGACGATGGGAAGCACCTGGAGCGTCGCGTTGCCCATCAAGCCGACGTACAGCTCACGCCCTTCGATCAGCTCTTCCACGATGGCAGCCTGGTGGAATTTCTCGTGAATGAATTTCACGCGCGCCGCGAGGTCCTCGTCGTCCTTCACCACCGACGCTTGCGAGATACCTACCGACGCGTCTTCGAGCAGCGGTTTCACGATCAGCGGGAACCGCAGCTCCGAGGGCCGCACCGGCTTCTCACCCGGCCGGAACTCCGCGAACGCCGGCACCCGGATGCCGTGGTGGGCCAGGATCTTCTTGGTGAGCGATTTGTTGCGCGCCACGAGCAATCCGGTCGGCGACGACCCCGTGTAGCGGTAGCCGTGCATCTCCAGCACCGTCGCGAACGCGTATTCGTGCTGCGCCTGGCCGCGAAACGACTCGCAGCCGTTGAACACGAGTTTGGGCTGGAAGGCCTGCAACCGCTCGAGCACTGGCGCCAGCTGGTCAGCGACGCCCACCATGAGCACGTCGTGCTGGCGCGTCAGGAGCGCCCGCGCCACGTCGTACTCCGCCTCCTCGACCTTGGCGTCGACTTCCTTCTTGTAGTCGGCGTCCTCCCAGTCGGGGTGGAGGGTGTCGAAGACGACGGCGATCTTCACGCTTTCACCCGCTGCATGTCTCTGCCCACCGTGCTCAGCGCGATGAGGATCACCAGCCCCCCCACCGCTCCCGCCGTCGGGAGCAGCAGCATCGCGGCCCGCAGCCCGATGCGGTCGGAGAGATAGCCGATCAGCGGCGGGGCGATTGCGTCGCCGGCGAGGTGCGAAAACAGCACGAAACCGCCCAGCACCGACGCCCGCACGGTGGCGGGAACCACGTCGAGGATCACCGCCGAGAGCGGCCCGTTGTACCAGGAGTAGAGGAAGAACGTCCCGAACAAGAGCGGCACGAACAGCCGCAGCTCGTCGATCAGCAGCAGGGCGGCGCACACCGGCCCCCCCAGCACGAACCCCGCGCCCGATACGACGACCCGGCCACCGCTCCAGCGCGCCAGCAGCCAATCTCCTGTCCGGCCGCCGAACAGCGCGCCCAGCGCGCCGCCCGCCAGTCCCCACACGCCGAACTGCCGCCCCACCGCCGCGATCGACAGGCCATGAGTCCGCTGCAGAAAGCTCGGCGCCCAGGCGATCAGACCGTTCACCGCGAAGGTGACGAGCGCCCCGCCCACGAACATCCAGATCAGCGTCGGCGTGCGGAGCACCGTGCCGGCGGCCTGCAGGAAATCCCCGAACGCCGTCGCCGCCACCTCGGTGGCCTCACTGGTGCCGCGCACGGCGACCGGCACGAATCGCACGACGGTCCAGACGGCGCCGACGCTCACGCAGGCGGCGAAGACTGCGGTATCGACCCCGGGCGGAAGTCCCTGAAACAGGTCGAGCGTACCGCTCAGGACGGCGCCCGTGACCCCGAACCAGATGAGCGGCTTGCCGAGCTCGAGCGCGCGACGCAGACGCGTGCGGCCGCGGGCGTACCACCCCTCCACGGTCGCCCGGATTGTAGGGGGCGGGACGCGCCGCGGCTCGCGCAACCGCGACGCGAGCAGTGCCAGCACGAAGCCGGGGACCCCCAGCGCCACGAACGCCACGCGCCAGCCGTGCCGCTCCGCGAGCACGCCTCCCAGCCAGATCCCGAGCACGCCGCCGAATGCCATCCCCACCGAGTAGATGCCGATGGCGAACGCCCGGCGGCGACCCCGAAAGAACTCCGCGATCAGTGCCTGGGCCGCGGGCCCGTAGCCGGCCTCGCCCACACCCACGAGCGAGCGGCATACGAGCAGCTGCCAAAAGCGACTGACGGTGGCGCCCAGGGCGGTGCACGCACTCCACAGGCCGACCCCGAACGCGATCACCGCGCGTCGCGACTTCAAGTCGCCCAGCACGCCCAACGGCAGTGCGAACAACGAAAGCACGATCACGTATGCGGAGCCGAGCCAGCCGAGCTGCTGGTCGGAGAGGACGAGCTCCCGTTTAATCGGCTCGAACAGCGCGAAGACGACGTTGCGGTCGGTGTAGTTGAGGAGATTGATGAGCGTCAGCAAACCCAGAGCGTATGCCGCGTACGCCCGGGACGTGGCCGCGGAGGGTGCGGAGGGGACGGCCTGCTCAGGGTCTGCGGCCGACAGTGGTCGCCTCCGCGCGCGCGTCGCGCTCCCCCTTCGCCTCCCGGTACGCCTCGGTGAGCTGCCGCATGATCTCGTCGCGCCGGTCGTACAGCCGCCGCAGCCGCCGCGGCTTCCGCTTCGCGAGCGCGTACGCGGCGAGGATGGGGAATCCCACCGTGTGGTCGAGGTAGCAGACGACCGTACCCGGCAGCTTGTCGGGATCGACCTTGCCCCAGCTCACCGCCTCCGCGGGGGTCGCGCCGGACAGGCCGCCGGTGTCCGGACGCGCGTCGGTGATTTGCAGGTAGTAGTCGTGCCCTTTCTCGCTGATACCGAGGACTTCCTGGATCTGGGGCTCCGTCTGCAGCACGAAGTTCTTGGGGCTCCCGCCGCCGATGATGAGGACGCCGCTCTTGCCGCCCTGAACCTTGGCGTCAAACACGATCGCCGATGTCTCGTTGACGTCCGCGCTCGGGTCGAAGCGCAGCTGCGAACCGGTGAGCGCCTGTTCTGCAACGTTCATCCCGATCGACGAGTCGCCGGGCGAGGACGTGTAGATCGGGACGCCGCAACGATGCGCCACACCCAGCAGCGATTTCCGCGTCAATCCCAGCGCCTTCTCGCGCTCGAGGATGTAGGCGCCCAGGCGGTAGTGATACTCCGCCGTGCTCATGGACCGCTGGAACTCGGGCCCCGCGGAAACCTCGCGGATGTACGCGTCGGTCGAGAGCAGTACCTCGTAGTCGAAGAAAATGTCGTAGATGCGCACGACACCTTCTTCGCGCAGCTCGACGTCGTCGGCGAACGGCGAGCCGCGATGCATCGCGAGGCCGAGCCCGAAGTGCGCGTCGTGGTACAAATTCGCGCCGGTGGAGACGATCCAGTCGACGAACCCGGCCTCGATCAGGGGGATGATCGTGGACATCCCCAAGCCGGCGGGCGTCATCGCCCCGGTCAGGCTCATCCCCACGGTGACGTCGTCCTCGAGCATCCGCTCGCTGAACAGCCGGCACGCCTCCGCCAGCCGCCCTGCGTTGTAGGCGAGAAACGCGCCGTCCACCAGCTCCGGGACCGTCTCCCGGCCGGTGATTCCCTTGGGGTCGATGCGCTGCCCGCGCAAGAAATCCTTACGGGTCATCGTCGGTCTCTCCCCGGGTGACTAGACGTCACGCTCGCCGCTGGTCGGGAGGGCTTGGGTCCGGCGCTCGCGCGCCTGCCGCACGATCGCCACCGCCTCGCGCGGGCTGTCGGTGATCGTGAACAGCGCGAGATCCGTCGTCGCGATCTTGCCCTCCCCCGCCACGCGCTCGCGCAGCCAGTCGGCGAGTCCCTGCCAGTAGGCCTTCCCGAACAAAATCACCGGGAAGTGCTTCACCTTGCCCGTCTGGATCAATGTGAGTGCCTCGAACAGCTCGTCCATGGTCCCGTAGCCGCCCGGGAACACGATGAAGGCCGTCGAATACTTCACGAACATCGTCTTGCGCACGAAGAAATAGCGGAAGTTGATGGCGCGCTCCACATAGGGGTTGAGCCCCTGCTCGAACGGCAGCTCGATGTTGCACCCGATAGACAGGCCGTTGCCCTCCTGGCAGCCGCGATTGGCCGCCTCCATGATCCCGGGCCCGCCGCCCGTGATGATCGGGAACCCCTCCTGCGCGAGGATGCGCGCGGTCTCGACCGCCCTCTCGTAATAAGGGTCCTCGGGTTGCGTGCGCGCCGACCCGAACACGGTCACGGCGCTGTACACGTCCGAGAGCGTATCGAACCCCTCGACGAACTCTCCCATGATCCGCAGCACCCGCCACGAATCCGTCTTGACGAACGCACGGCGCTCCCGGGGGACCTGCGCGAGGAGGCGCTCGTCCTCAGTGATCGCTGTGCGTTGCGAGCTGCTCAAGTGCTGAGACATGGTCGTCCTGCACGTTATAGAAGAAGGGCGACAGGCGGACGTGGCCCGGCCGCGCGTCCGCCACGATACCCGCCGCGGCGAGCCGGCGCACGCCGGCGTGCGGGTCGGCGGCCGGGAGCATCACGATTGCCGAGCGGTCCTCCGCGCGCGCCGCGACCTTGGGCCGGAGACCGTGTTCCCGTGCCCGCGCGATCAGGTCCTCCGTGAGATCGGCGGTGACCCGCCGGATCGCCGGCACACCGATTTCGTCGATGTAGTCGAGGCCACCGAGCTGGGCGTACACCGCCGCGAGCGACGGAGTGCCCAGCTCGAACCGGCGCGCGTCGTCGTGCAGCTCCAGGCGGCGCGCGTCGAAGGCAAACTGGTCCTTGTGCCCGAACCACCCGGCGATGCGGGGCTCGAGCCGCCGGGCCACCTCCTGACGCGCGTACAGGAACACGATCCCCGGCCCACCGAGCAGCCACTTGAGCCCACCCGCCGTGAGGAAGTCCACCCCGCTGGCCCGCACGTCCACCGGCACCTGCCCGACGGACTGATAGGCGTCCACGAGCGCGAGGGCGCCGCGCGCGTGCGCCGCCTCCGCCACCCGGGCGATGTCCTGGATCGCGCCGCTCGTGAAGTAGACATGCGAGGTGGCGACCAACGCGGTGCGCTCATCGACGGCGCGCGCGATCGCGTCCACCGGGACGGTCACGCCGTCCGGGCTCTCCACCACGACGAGCTCCACCTGCCGCCGCTTGGCGAGCCACTGGTAGGCCACGGTGGGAAAGTCGAGCGCCGTTACGACCACGCGCGGGCGGCGAGCGTAGTCGAGCGCCTCCGCCACGGCGGAAAGCGCCACCGAGATGCTCGGCGCAAGGGCGATCTCGGTTGCGCTTGCGTTCACGACTCGCGCGTAGCGCGACCGCAGCTCGCCCAGCGCCGCCCACCACACGTCATACCAGGCGGCCGCCCCGCGCGCTTGCCACTGATCGAGGAACTCCGCGACGCGCCGGCGCGTCCGCGCACCCAGCGCGCCCAGCGAGCAGGTATTCAGGTAGATCGTGTCCCGGAAAATCGGGAACTCGTCCCGGTAGTGGGCGAGCGCATGAGTGCCTGCCCCCGCCCCGGTCCCCCGGGAGGGACCGGCGCGCGGGCCACCGACAATCGTCATAGGCGCCAATATACAGGTCAGGGAGCGCGCTGGGCACGCCGCGCGAGTACATTGGCTTCATATGCCGCAACCCGCGTGGCGACCGCTCATCGCGCGGCTGGTGCTGCGCGCCCTGGCGAGCCCGCGTCTGGCGTGGGACCTCACTCGTCTCGTGTGGAGCTTCCGGGCGCGCGACTGGTATCGCCGCCCACCCTTCCTGCCGCTGCCGCCCCGCGAGTACGTGCGCTGGCGCATGTTCACCGCGTACGGCGACGAATCCGCCGTGCCACCGGTGGAAGACGTCGTGCGGTTCGCGCGATGGCGACGCGAGACGATGCGGCTATGACCGAAGCGGCGTCGCGCACAACCGTCGCGCTGAAACGTCAGGCGCTCGCCCTCGGCTTCGACGCCGTGGGGGTCGCGAGTCTCGAGCCGAACGCTCACGCCGACGAGCTCGAGCGCTGGCTCCAGGCCGGGTACGCGGGCACGATGACTTACCTGCAACGCCAGGCCGATAAACGGGCGCACCCGGCGCGCATCATGCCCGACGCGCAAGTCGCGGTCGTCACGCTCTGCAATTACTTCCACGGATCGCCCGACCCGGGGGCCAGGCCCCGGGGCTCAGCAAAGATCGCGCAATACGCCTGGTCGACCGACTATCACCTCGTCGTCGGTCGCCGGCTCGAGCGGCTCGCAAGCGTCATACGGGAGCTGGCGTCCGGCGCTAAAACACGGTGCTACGTGGACGCCGGGCCAGTGCCCGAGCGCGAGCTGGCGCAGCGCGCCGGCCTCGGCTGGATCGGGAAGAACACCATGCTCATCCGGCCGGGGCTGGGATCGTTCACTTTCATCGGCGTCGTGTTTACCGACGCGCCACTCCTCCCCGACCTTCCCTTCGCCGCCGACCGCTGCGGCTCGTGCCGCCGCTGCCTCGATGCCTGCCCGACCGACGCATTCGTGGAGCCCCGGCTGCTCGACTCCCGGCGCTGCATCTCGTACCTCACGATCGAGCACCGTGGGCCGTTCGCGGAGGGCCAGGACCGGCTGGTGGGTGATTGGCTGTTCGGGTGCGACGTGTGCCAGGACGTATGTCCGTGGAACGTGCGTTTCGCCGAGCCGACGGCGGACGCGGAGCTGACGGCGCGCCCGGAGTTGGTCGCGCCCGATCTGGTCGCGCTGTCAGCCGGCGACGCGAGCCCCGACACGTCCGACGGCTTCGACCGCCGCTACAGCGACACGGCGTTCGAGCGTCCCGGCGCCGCGGGGATGCGGCGCAACGCGCTCGCCGTGCGGGCCAACCGCCGCCAGCCCGCCGTATGATCGGAACCCCGCCAGAACCCCAGCTCGCGACCGCGATCCGGCACCGGCTCAGCGACGGGCTTGGACGCATCGACCCCCATCACCGTTTGTGCGGGCGCCCGGTGAGCTATCGGATCATCGACGGTGGCGCGCTGGAGATCACCTACCGCGACGTGCCCGGCATTGCCGAAGCCGAGGTGCTGGGCGTCAAACGGTTGATCGGACTGGACTGCTTCTGCACCGTGGCGCCGCAGACGGCCGAGACGCTGCTCGTCCGGTTCGTCGTCCCCCTCAAGTAGCCGGCGTCAGGCGGATCAGCGGCAGCTCGGGCGGGTTCATCCACCGCGGGATCCACGCGCTGCCCACTCCCGCCGAGACAAACAGCAACGTCCCCCCCACCTGCTTGAGGCCGTGCAGGTACTTGCGGCCAAACTGCGACGGCGCCGTCAGGGGACCGAGCCACGGCAGGTGCGCCTGACCATTGTGGGTGTGCCCTGAGAGCATCAGGTCGACGCGCATACCCGGCGGCAGGTACTCGATGAGATCAGGGTTGTGCGAAAGGAGGACGCGGGGCACCTCGGGCGGCACGCCGTCGAGGGCCTCGTCGGGGCGGACCGCGCCATGGGTGAAGTCGTCGACGCCCGCCACGGCCAGCCGCGCCGTCCCGCGACGGATCAGCACGTGCCGGTTGAGGAGCAGTGTCGCGCCCGCGCGCTCGAGCGTCCGCGCCACCGCGTCGGGACCAACCCAATGGTCGTGGTTGCCGAGCACCGCCACGGCGCCATCAGGAGCACGGAACCGCGCCACCACCGCTTGAAGCCCATCCAGGTCGCTGCGGGCGTGGCTCACGAAATCCCCGCCCAGGGCTACCAGGTCGGGCTTGAGCTCGGTCATGCGAGCGGCCACGCGCGCGAGCCAGCTGGCGGGGACCGCGGGCCCGTTGTGCAGATCGGTAACGAGCGCGATGCGGTAGCCCGCCAGAGCCGCGGGGAGGTCGCGGACCGGGACCGCGATCTCCGGCGTCACGAGCCGTTCACGGTCCCAGCGGGCCAGCGGCAGCGCGATGCGCTCGAACAACCACCCCAGCGGGGCCTTCGTGAAGCGCTCGAGCACGGGTGCGCGTCGCTCCCGCGCCGGTGGGTAGCGGCGCGGATGGAGGAACAGCCCGATCACTTCGCGACGACGCCCGCCACCACGTCGTATACGAAGTGCACGCCGAAGGTGAGATCGTCCAGGCTCACGCGCTCGTCGTTGCCGTGCACGCCGCGCGACTCCGCCTGATTGAGCGGAAATGGTGACAGCCCATAACACACGATGCCGAGTTGGCGGAAGTAATGGCTGTCGGTGAACCCGGCGAGGGGTGGCGTGGTGACGAGGGCGTTGGGGGTGCGCGCCCGCGCAGCGGTTACGATCGCGCGGAACAGCTCCGTGTCCGTCGCGCTTTCGGTCGCGGGCCAGTTGGGACCCTGGGGCGTGATGCTCACGGATGAATCGCCCACCACGCGGACCAGGTCCGCGAGGAAGGCCTCGGGCGCCTGCCCCGGCAGCAGCCGCACGTCGAGCGCCGCGCTCGCCACCGGAGGGATGACATTCGTCTTGTCGCTCCCCACGAGGCCGGTGATGGAGATTGTGTTGCGGAGCAGGGCGTTGTACGTGAGGTCAGCGGTGAGGGAGCGCACCGCCGCCGAGTCCTTGAGCGCCGCGCGCACGTCCGAAAGCCACGCGCGGCGGGCGGGGTCCGTCTCGATGGTCGAAAGATCGCGCAGGTAGCGCTCGACCGCCGGCGTGACCACCAGGGGCGTCTGGTAGTTCGCGATACGGTTGAGCGCCCGAACCAGGCGGTGCACCGGGTTATCGGGTGTGGGACGGGAGCCGTGTCCAGCCGTCCCATGCGTCGTGACCGTCAACCAAAACGGCGACTTTTCGGTCGTACCCACGCCATAGTATTCGATCCGCCCGTTAGCGCTCGCGCGGATGGTGCCCCCTTCATTCAGCAGGAACTCGGCGTTCCGCACCAGCTCGGGGTGCTGCTCCACCATCCATTCCGCGCCCACGCCGCCACCGACCTCCTCGTCCGCCGTCGCGAGAAAGATCACGTCGCGCTTGAGGGGCACGTTCGCGCGCTTGAGCGTCAACAAGGTCATCAACTGGGTGATCGCTTCACCCTTCATGTCGAGCGCCCCACGGCCCCACACGTAGCCGTCCTTTATCGCTCCCGAGAAAGGATCGACCTTCCAGTACTCCGGGCTCGCGAGCACGACGTCCATGTGATTGAGGAGAATGAGCGGCCGGGCCGTCCCGTCGCCGGGCAGGCGCGCGTACAAGTTTGCCTTGCCCGGGCGGGGCTCGAAGACCTGCGCCTCGATCCCCTCGCGCGCCAAGACCGCTTTGAGCCACTCGGCAGTCTTGAGCTCGTTTCCCGGGGGATTGGTGGTGTTGATCGCGACATACTGCGACAGCAGAGCCGCCGCTTCGCTGCCCACGGCGGCCCATTCGGCCTCGCTGTGCGGAACCACGGGCTCACCGAAGCGCGGCGGCAGGAAAACCGGCCGGGTCGAAGGACCGAGCAGGCCGGGCTGGGGAGAGGGCGGAGCGATCGCCTGCGGCGGTCGGGCGCACGCGGCGGCCAGCAGCATCACGAGGAACGGCGAGCAGCGCACGAGTCCTCCGGACAGGGCGGGAGAACTCGCAAGCTATCGGACGGCGGGGCGCGGGGCGAGCCCCCCGCGCGCCCCGATGGATCAGTGGATCGTAATCGTCGCCTGGCCGGTCTTGCCCTCGCTGGTGGCCTGCAGTAGGGCGGTCCCTGCGCCCCGTGCCCAGACGAGCGCCGAAGTTCCGTACGGGTGGAGTTCGATCTTAGCGCTGTCCGCGGTGAACCAAGACACCGACGGGCCCGACACCAGATTGCCCAGCGAATCGCGCAGCTCAGCTCTGAAGGGCAGACTGTCGCCGATAGCCGCGGTGACGCTTGCCGGCACCACCGTGACCGTGGCCACGGGCGCGGGCGGCCCCACGACCTGAATCGTGGCCGTGTCGCTCAGCCCGCCGCTCGTCGCCGTGATGATGGTGAACCCCGGCTTGCGTCCCATCACCCTCACAGTCTCCGTATCGCTCGGCGAGCCCCCAGGAGTCGAAATCGTCGCGACAGCCGTATCGCTGCTTACCCACGAGACCAACGGGTTGGCGATCGGATGGCCGTTCGAATCCCCTACAGCCGCGAACAGGGTAATGGCACCGCCCACACCCACCTGCCTCGGGCCGCCGATCTGCACGTACGCGTGCCCGCCGCCAGCCTGAGGGAGCAGCACCGACAGGAGCGTGGTTCCGCCTGCCGCCACCTGGACATTTGGAGTGACCACCGCCGCCAGCGAGGGCATGAACGGCTCCTCGATCTTCACGAAGTATTGGCCGGGCGGCAGGAACGCGACCTTGTAGTTCCCTGACGAATCGCTTCGGCCCGTCGCTTCGAGTTGGCCGAGGGTGGCCGTCGGCTGGCCCAGGGTGTCCGGCTGCCCCGGAACCGCCGTGAACACCGAGATCTGCGCATTAGGGACCGGGCTCGTCGTCCCTCCGGAGGACTGCGTCACCGTCCCGGCGATCGCGCCCGCTGCGGCGGAGTTGATCGCACGCAGCTGGGGCACGAAGTCGAACTCGTAGTTGCCGTAGAAGTTGAACAGGAAGCTGCGACCGACGTCGAAGTCGAGCACGATGTCGGCACCCTGGGTGGCCACGTCCACGGGGTACTCGACCAACGCATAAATCGTCGACCACCTTTGCCAATTCACGTGCGCCGGGGTATGAGCGGCGTCGTTCCAGGTGACCGAAGACTGCGTCGTATCGATGATCATCCGAACCGCGTGGTATTGCCCGGCGGGCATCTCGCCCTGTCCCACGATGACTGTGGCCCCTTGCTGCAGCGCGAGCAGGTCGAACGCTTTCTGGGGCTGCGTGATCAACACCCACTGGCCGCCGCCGCTGGTGTCGGGTACGGCGTTGGCCTCTATCCGCACCACGTAGATGTTCACGCTATGCAGCGAGTCGTAGGGGAACGGAGCGTCGGTGAGCCGCACCGTGATGCTGGGCTGTCCTCGCAGCGGCGCCGCGACCGTAGCGTCGTCCTGGTAGCAGCCGCCCACGGCGAGCGCTGCGGCGATCAATCCGGCAAGTGTGGCGCGGCTCGACATAGACCGGCTCCTTTGGCAGCGGACTTGCAGTGCGGTTTCGTGAGAGATACCTCTGCGGTGAGGCGCGGCGTCACAACCGCCGCCGCGCCGACCGGTGTGACGCCCGAAGGATGCCCGTGGGTATACACAGGGTGGGGACGAGCGACGCGGACGCGGTGCGCCGGGTGCTCGACGGCGACACCGACGCTTACGCCACGCTCGTCGCACGGTACCGTGACCGCCTGGCCCGCTACGCCGTGCACATGCTCGGCGATCGCGAAGATGCCGAGGAGGCGCTGCAGGACGCGTTCGTGCGGGCGTTTCGATCGCTCGAGCGCTGCGACGATCCGGCGCGCTTCGGGGCGTGGCTGTACGGCATTCTGGTGAATCGGTGCCGCACGACGGGCGCCCGGGCCGCGAGGCGCGGGCGTGTGTTCGTGCGCGATGCAGCCGCCCTCGACGGCGTCGCGCACCCCAGCGCCGCCGAGCGAACCGAGGAGAGCGACGGGGTGCAGCGGGCACTGGAGCAAATGCGGCCGGCATACCGCGAGGCGTTCCTCCTCAAGCATCTGGAGGACTTGGAGTACGAAGAGATGGCGCGGCTGACCGGTGCGGGCGTGTCGGCGCTGAAGATGCGCGTGAAGCGAGCCCGCGAGCAGCTCCAGGTCATCCTGCGGGAGGCCGAGCGTGTTTGAGCGGGACGACGATATCATCGCGCGTGTCGTGGAGCAGCTGCGCCGCCCGGTCACGGTAGACGAGGGACTCGACGCCCGCATCATGGCGACGGTCTCGGCCCTGCCCGCTCGACGCACGCGCGGTCCCGTCGGGGCCGCGTGGAGTTGGCTCATCCGCCCGCGCGTCTTCACGCTCTCTCCCCTCGCCGGGTTCGCGGTAGCCGCTGGAGTCGCCGCCCTCGCGTTCCTGTTTCCTGTGAGCCGCGCCACGCACTCCGCGGATCCGTCCCCAGCGACGCGAGCGTTTGGGTTCGTCGTCGTCGCACCGCATGCGGCGCGCGTCGCCCTGGTTGGCGACTTCAACGATTGGGACGCCGCGCGCACGCCGATGCACCGCGCCAACCAGGGCGGCGCAGTGTGGACCGCGGTGCTGCCGCTCTCGCCTGGGCGCTATCGCTATGCCTTCCTCGTCGACGGGATCCGCTGGCTGGCCGACCCGGCGGCCCCCGCGGCGACCGACGACGGGTTCGGAACGCCCGGCTCCGTCGTGACGGTTGGGGGCGTGGGGAGCGGCGGCACATGACACGTTTCGCGTTGGCGTGCCTGCTGACGGCGACCCTGGTCACGCCGGCCGTCGCGCAGGATCCGCGGCTCGAGCGGCTCGATCCCGTCACCCGGCCGGCGGTGACGGCACTCATCGACTCGGCGAGCGCGGCGGCGCTGCCCACCGAGTCACTGTTACAGCGTGCGCTCGAAGGTGCGACCAAGCGCGCCTCGGGTGACCGCATCGTCGCCGCTGTGCGGCGTCTGGCGGCGGACTTGGGACAGGCCCGCCAGGCGCTGGGCTCCGCCGCGCCCGCCGCCGAGCTCACCGCCGGCGCCGCCGCGCTGCGCGCCGGCGCCCAGCCCAACACCCTCTCGGCCCTGCGGCGGACGCGCCGCCAGTCGCTTACCGTGCCGCTCGCCGTACTCGCGGATCTCGTGGCGAGTGGCGTGCCGGTCGACAGCGCCGCCGCCGCCGTGCTCACGCTGGCCGCCCGAACGCCCGATGGGGACCTCGTGGAATTCCGCCGCGCGGTCGAGCGCGACATCGCGCTCGGCGCGCCCCCCGTCTCCGCGGCGACCGCCGCGGCTGCCGCGCTGTCGACTGCGGACGTCCAGGTCAACTCGGGGGTTCGCCAGCAACGCCCGGGTCGCCCCTGAGCCTGTGCGGCCAGCCACGGCCGCGAGACATCGAGCGGCCGCGCCTGTCGTCGCGGCCTGGCTCTTCATAAGCGCACGCGGCCTCGCCGCCCAGACGACCGGCAGCGTCGATGTCGGTGTGTCGTCGGTGCGCTACGACGGGTTCGAGCCCTCGGCGGCCGCCTCGGTGACGCCGGCGCTCCGCTGGGAGCGACCGGGTGCCGCACTCGCGGCGCGGGGCACTTACCTCCGCTTCGAAAGCGGGCACCGCAGCCTGCAAGGATCCCTCACGGGATCGTTCTTCCCGCCCGCGACCGGGCGCTGGCACGCCGAGCTGCTCGGGTCGATGGGCGCGAGCCGTTATATCGACTTCGCGAGCTTCTGGCACGCGACCGGCGAAGCGCGACTCCACTTGCTGGGACAGGCGCGCGGCGCGTGGGTCGGCGCCACCGGCGGACGCACGTCCTATGGCACCGCTCCTCGTCCGGTGGCCGTCGTCGCGGCCGGCCTCTGGGCCCGACGCCCGCAGCTTACGCTGGCGGCATCCGCCAGCCGTTCGTTCGTCGGCGATACCGTGTACACCGACCTCGTCTCCACCGCGCAGACACGTCGCGGCGTCCTGACGCTCGACGCCTCGCTCGGCGCGCGCGTCGCGAGCCGGGGCGGCGGCCATGGCGTGTTCAGCGAAGTGAACGCGACGCTCGCCGTCGGCGAGCGGACCGCGCTGTTTGCGTCGGGAGGTCGTTACCCCACCGACCCGATCAACGGGAGCGTCGCGGGCCGTTATCTGAGCGGTGGCGTGCGGCTCCGAATCGCGAGCCGGCGCAATTTGGTCTCACCCCAGCCTGTGTGGTACGGACCCTCGCGTCACAGCGGCAGCGCCGACCCGGTGGCCGACGCGCGCCTCGATGTCAGCCTCACCCCCGCAGGGCTCGTTCGCTTGGTAATTCACGTGCCCGACTCGGCGGGCAGCGTGGACCTGGCCGGTGACTTCACCGACTGGCAACCGATTTCGCTCCAACGCACCGCGGTCGATACGTGGGAGGTCGTGTTGCCGATTGCCAGTGGTCTCCACCGCCTGAACGTCCGCATGGGTCGGGGGGAATGGATCGTGCCGGCGGGGGCGACGCGAGCGGACGATGATTACGGCGCAGAGGTGGGGATCGTCGCAGTTCCGTGACGCGACGTCCTTACAACCCGGAAGGGTGATCCAGGAAGGTCCAGGGGAGGCCGAACTCGGTGCACAGTCGCTCGGCGAGCGCCTTCACGCCGAAGGTCTCCGTGGCATAGTGCCCCGCATAGAACACGTTCAGGCCCAGCTCCTCGGCGTCGAAGAACGTGTGGTGTGAGCCCTCCCCCGTCACGAAGGTATCCAACCCAGCGGCGGCGGCCTGGTCGATCATCGAGCCCGCTGCGCCGGTCACGATTCCCAGCCGCCGCACGCGCTCGGGCCCGAACGCCATGAGACGCGGCACCGCGCCCACGAGCGCGGCAAGCTGCTGGCCGAGCGTGGCGCGGGCGAGGTCCAGCTCACCCCACACGCCGATGCGCACACCGTATTCTTCGCCGAACTCGCCCCGCACCTCGATTCCGAGCCGGCGCGCCAGCACCGCATTGTTGCCGATCTCGGGATGCACATCGAGCGGCAAGTGCGCGCTGTAGAGCGCGATGTTGCGCTGTATGAGCCCCGCGGTACGACGGTATGCGCGGCCCGTCAGCGGCTGTAGCCCATCCCAGAACAGGCCGTGATGGACGAGCAACAGGTCGGCTCCGGATTGCGCGGCCATGTGGACGGTGGCCTCGCACAGGTCCACGGCCGCGGCCGTGCGGCTGACCGTGCCGGCATTGCCCACTTGCAGGCCGTTGCGCGCATTGGGCGCGTCCGGTACGTCGTTGATGCGCAGGTAGCGATCCGCGTAAGAGACAACGGCCGCTAGATCGACCGCACCCATCAGCCGAGGCAGTATGCAGACATTATCTCACCAGATTATCGACAGTGGCGACAAGGCAGCCCTAGGGAAAGCAAGTTAACTGGTTATGTGGTATGGTGTTATGAAATCCACACGGGACACATGAAGCGTGTGGATATCGCGATCGCGACTTTTAGAACGCGCGGGCTGCCGTGACCTTCTCAACCGTGGCCGCTTCTTCCTCGAGCGCCCCCTCCCCCATCCGCACGACGCCGTTGATCTCCCCGCCCTCCTGCACGAGCAGCCGTTTGGCGGCGACATCGCCATGGACGACGCTGGTGGACTGGATCTCGATGCGCTCGTCGGCCCGAATGCTGCCGCGCACTTCGCCGCCGATGATGGCCTCGCGCGAGATGACGTCGCCTTCCACCTCACCACCCTTCCCCACCAGCACTTGCCGGCCGGCGCGCACCGTGCCGACCACTGTGCCCTCGATCTTCACGACGCCGTCGGCGGTGATGTCGCCGACGACCCGCATGCCGGTACCGATGATGGACAACCCGGGCTCGGCCTCGCTCCCGTTGCCCTGCCCCTTCTCGGTGAACATCGCCATGTCAGTTCTCCTGTTTCACGACCGTGAGGGGATCGAGTGACTTCCCCTCGCGACGGATTTCGAAATGAAGGTGCGGAGCAGTGGATCGCCCCGAGTTGCCGGACAGCGCGATCACCTGCCCGGCTTGCGTCGAGTCGCCTTCGCGCACCAGGATCCGCGAGGCGTGCCCGTACATCGTTTCATACCCGCCCGAATGGCGCAAGAGGACGAACTGTCCATAGGCGGGGTCGGTGCCCGCCGCCTCCACGACGCCGCCGCCCGCGGCTCGCACCGGCGTCCCGGGAGGGACAGCGATGTCGATCCCGGGGTGTGACTCGTCGGAATCCCCGGCGCGGACCTGACCGCGCGTGACGAAGCCGGGGATATTGAGCGGCCAGTGCGTGGGCTCCGATGCCCCGAGCTCGTATCGCAGGGGGGAGGAAGGTGCGCGCGCCATGACGGCAGTGGCCCGCATCAAGTCCCCGCTCGCGACCCGCTGCTCCGCCGGCGCTCTCACGCCCAACATGGACCGCAGCTCCTGGTAGTTGGTCTCCGCGCGGTTCAGCGCGGCGGCGAGCTGCTGCACCCGGCCGTTTTCCTCTTCGAGCCGGGCGACCTCGCGCTCCAGTCGGGGCACGCGCGCCGCCGCCCGACCGATCGGGCCCGCGAAGGCGAAGAACAGCACGACCAGCAGCCCGACCACGAGCGCGCTCCACTTCCCCGCCTCGAAAGCCCACACCGGGACGCGATACTGCCGCGAGGCGAGCTCCCCGTCGGTGTGGAGCACGATGGTGACCCGCCGATTCTTGTGCTTCATCCTTTGAACGGCGCTCCGAGGATCAGCTCGAGCAGCCGGGCGAGGTCATCGTTGGAGTAGAAGTTGACGTGCAGCTGGCCCTTGCCCTTGGCCCGCAGCGTGACGCGCACGTCGGTGCCGAGCCGGCGCCGCAGCGCGTCCTCGATGCGCCGCACCTCCGGTGCCTGCCCTTGCCCGCGCTTCAACCGCGGACGGCGCACGGGCGCCCGACCGCCCCGCACCCGGTCCTCCACGTCGCGCACCGAGAGTCCCGCGTCCACGGCTTCCTTCGCGAGCGAGGTGACCAGGCGGGTATCGTCGAGTGCCAGCAGGGCGCGGGCGTGCCCTACCGAGAGCCCGCCGTCGTGGAGCAACGTGAGCACGGCCGCCGGGAGCTTGAGCAGCCGGAGCGCGTTGGCGACGGTGGAGCGATCGCGTCCCACCGCGTCGGCGACGTCCTGCTGGGTCAGACTGAATTCGGCGATGAGCCGCTCGTAGCCGCGCGCTTCGTCCACGGGCGAGAGGTCGTCGCGCTGCAGGTTCTCAACGAGGGCCAGCGTCAGGACCGTGCGGTCGTCCACCTCGCGCTTTACGGCGGGGATTTTCTCCCAGCCGAGCGCCTGGCAAGCGCGCAGCCGTCGCTCCCCCGCGATCAGCTCGTAGCTGCCGTTGCCGGGCGCCTGCCGCACCACCACCGGTTGCAGCAATCCGGCCTTGCGGATCGACGCCGTGAGCTCCTCGAGTGCGGCCGGGTCGAGGTCGCGGCGGGGTTGATACGGGTTGGGCCGGATGTCGGCGATGGCCAGCTCGACGAGGCTGCCCTCGCGCTCCGCTTCTTCGCGGGTCGGACCGAGCAGCGCTTCGAGGCCTCGTCCGAGGCGACGCCGACTGGCAACGGTTTCCGTCATGCGGGCACCTCCGGCAGCGGCTCAGCGGCTGGGGGAGCAGGGGGGGAGACGGACGCGACGGCGGCGCTGCCGTCGCGCTCGACGCGACGGATCAGCTCCTGCGCCACCGCCAGGTAGCTCTTGGCACCCACCGACTGCACGTCATACAAGAGGATAGGCTTCCCGAAGCTCGGCGCCTCGGCGAGCCGCACGTTGCGCGGGATGGTCATCGCGAACATCTGCGTGGCGAAGTATTCCTTCGCTTCGTCCGCGACCTGCTTGCACAGGTTGAGACGGGCGTCGTACATGGTCAGGAGCACGCCGTCGATGGCCAGCGCCGCATTGAAGTTGCGCTGCACCAGCTTCACGGTGTTGAGCAGCTGAGACAGACCCTCCAGCGCGTAGTACTCGCACTGAATCGGAATCAGCACACTGTCGGCGGCGGTGAGCATGTTGAGCGTCAACAGGCCGAGGGATGGTGGGCAGTCGATGATGACATACTGGTACTGCTCGCGCGTATCGCGCAGCGCCCGCCGCATCATCGTCTCACGCCCGGATTTGTTCACGAGCTCGAGCTCGGCGCCGACCAGGTCCTGCGTAGCCGGCACCACGTCGAGATACGGGAAGTGCACGTGGGTGAAGCGCGCTTCAGTGAGCGACCGGCCGTCGAGCAACACGTCGTACAGCGAGTGGTTAATGCGGTCCCGCTCGAGCCCGACGCCGCTCGTCGAGTTCGCCTGCGGGTCGGCATCGATGAGCAGGGTCTTGCGTTCAGCGGCCGCCAGGGAGGCAGCGAGATTCACAGCGGTCGTCGTCTTTCCGACGCCGCCCTTTTGGTTGGCGATGGCAACGACCCGAGACATCTCTATAATTCGTTGTTGGTAAATGAGTTACAGCGCTGAGTCGCAATCATGGCCCCAATATAGGGATCGGGACCGGCGGCGTAAAGGTCGGGTTTCACGTGAAACCAGTGGAACGTTTCACGTGAAACACGGCCGGGCTTACGCGACCCGCCGCCTCCAGCGCGCGGTTTCGACGACCAGATTGTGCAGATCGCTTGGCGACACGCCCGGAACGCGCGCCGCTTGTGCGAGTGACGCGGGGCGAATGCGATCGAGCTTCTGGCGCGCTTCAGTCGCGAGGCTCTTCAACTCGAGGTAGGGAAGGTCCGCGGGCAAGACGAACGACGCCAGCTCGGCGAGCCGCTCCGCCGCCGCGCGCTCGCGCGCCAGGTAGCCGTCGTACTTGAGCTCGATCTCTGCGCTGGCCAGCGCTTCACCGTCCGCCGGAACCGCCACGCCTGCGGCCGCGAGCAATGCGCCGAGCGGCACGCCCGGCCTCCGCACCAGGCTCGCGACCCGCTCGGGCTCGCTGAGCTGCGCCCCTGACTGCGCGAGCACGCTTGCCGCGGCGGCCGGAGTGATCGTCGTGCTGCGCGCCACGTCGAGCAGCTGCGCCTCCGCCTCCCGCCGCCGCTCCGCCGTGCGCAGCTCGCCCGCGGTGAGCAGCCCCAGTCGCTCCGCCAGCGGTGCCAGCCGTCGCAATGCATTGTCCTGCCGCAACAGCAAGCGAAACTCCGAGCGTGACGTGAACAGGCGGTACGGCTCGTCCACTCCCCGGGTCACGAGGTCGTCGACCAGGACACCGATGTACGCATCGTCGCGTCCCAGGATCACCGGCTCTTGCTCTCGGATGCGACGCACCGCGTTGATCCCGGCGACCACGCCCTGGCCCGCGGCTTCCTCGTACCCGGTGGTGCCGTTGATCTGACCCGCGAAGAACAGGTGCTCGATCGCCTTCGTCTCGAGCCACGGGGTCAGCTGCGTGGGCGGATAATAGTCGTATTCGATCGCGTACCCGGGGCGGGTCATGACGGCTCGCTCGAGGCCGGGCACGGCCCGCAGGAACTCGAGCTGCACAGCCACCGGCAGCGAGGTGGACAGGCCATTCACATACAGCTCGTGAGTATCGAGACCCTCCGGCTCCAGGAACACCTGGTGGCGCGGTGCGTCGGGGAACTTCACGATCTTGTCTTCGACCGAAGGGCAATAGCGCGGCCCGCGGCCGCTGATCGCGCCCCCGTACAGCGCCGACTCGTGCAGGTGCGCGCGGATGATCGCTTTCACTTCCTCGCCCGCCCACGTGATCCAGCACGGCACCTGGCGCGACCGCTCCGCTCGCTCATAAAAGGAGAACCGGTAGTCGCTCCCGTCGCCGTCCTGGCGCTCGACGCGCGACCAGTCTACGGAGCGACCGTCCACGCGCGGCGGCGTACCTGTCTTAAAGCGCGCTACTGTAAGTCCAATATCCTCAATATGTTGTGCGACCTGTACGGCGGGCTGATCGCCCGCGCGGCCAGCCGGAATTTGCGTGTCGGTACCCAAGTGGATGCGGCCGCGTAGGAACGTGCCGGCCGTGAGGACCACCGCGCGCGCACGGTAGCTCCGCCCATCACCGGTCTCCACGCCCATCACGCGCGTCCCCTCGACCAGCAGCCGGGTCACCATCCCCTGCGACAACACAATCCCAGGAAAACTCTCCAACAGCGCGCGCGCCGCGCGGCGGTACAACGCGCGGTCGAACTGTGCGCGCGGCGCCCACACGGCGGGTCCCTTGGAGCGGTTGAGCATGCGGAACTGAATGGTGGCGCGATCGGTGGCCCGTCCCATGATGCCGCCGGGCGCGTCGATCTCGCGTGCTACGGTGCCTGTCGCAATGCCGCCGATGGCGGGGTTGCAGGACAGCTGGCCGATGGTGTCGAGGTTGGAGGTGAGGAGCAGGGTGCAGGCGCCGAGCCGAGCCGACATCACCGCGGCTTCGGAGCCGGCGTGGCCGGCGCCGACGACGATTACGTCATAGTCGACAGACATGGGCGAAAAGGTACTAGGATAGACGGATAGACGGGTAGACGCCCAGCGGACGCTAGGCGTCAGGAGCGAGGTTGCTTCGCGGCACTCTCCCCAATTTTCCGCAACAGTCCGTAGAGCGTCTTGCTCGTTTCCGTGGCGAGCGCTTCGAGTCTACCAACTTCGGCCGGGCGTATGTACCCCAGGGAACGCGCAATGCCGAGTATCGTTTCGACTTCGGCCAGCGATCCTCGCGCCGTGTCGAGGTGCCGGCGGTACTCTCGGCTCCCTCGCTTGGCACTACCCTCGGCAATGTTCAGAGGGACGCTATACGCCGCCCGACGCAACTGATCGCCGAGCGCCTGCTGTTCGATCTCCGGAAAAGCTCGCGAGGCAATCACGCATAGCACGGCCAGCCGTTCGGCGTGCTCCCATGCCTTAAGGTTGCGATAGGGAGGCATGATGGGAGGGTAATCACGGCGCCGATGGGGCACATAACCATTCCGTTGCGGCTCGGGTCGTTCCTACGCCCTACCCGCTAGAATCCGCTATGCGTCTACCCGTCTACCCGTCTGACTGAGACCCGTCTCGCCGTCTACCCGTCTCAGTTCAGGCCGTTCGCACCCAGCGAAGCAGCTCTCTCACATTCGGCCGCTTCCCCGTCATCAGCATCCCCACCCGATAAATCCGCGCCGCCACCCAGGTGACCCCGACGATCGACACGGCGAGGATCGCGAGCGACAACCCGATCTCGCCTTTCGGCAGCGTGCCCGCTGCCCAGCGCACGGGCATCACGACCGGGGCGCTGAACGGCACCAGCGAGAGTGTCAGCGCGAAAGACGAGTTGGGGTCGCCCAGCAAGCCGAAGCTGCTCACGAACGACAGGATGAGGAGCCACATGACCGGCTGCTGCGCCTGGCGCGCTTCCTGTTCGCTGGACGACATCGCACCCACGGCGGCGAACATGGCGGAATACAGGAAAAAGCCGCCGAGGAAGTACGCGCTGAAGATGGCCAGGGTGGCGCCGCTCACGTGCGGCACCTGGAACACTTCGCTCGCGTCGTTGAGACCGGCGCCGAGGAAGCGGCGCCGCTGCGCCAGCAGCAGCCGCGCGGACACGCCCCAGATGAGAAACTGGAAAATGGAGGCCATCCCGACGCCCGCGACCTTGCCGAGCATCAGCTGAAACGGCCGCAGCGCCGACACCAGGACTTCGACGATGCGGGTCGTCTTTTCCTCGAGCACCGAGGTCATGACGTTGATGCCGTAGATGAGGATGGCCGAATACAGGATCACGCTCATGAAGTAGGCGAGCGAGAACGACTGCTGGGCGCTCTCGCCGGTGATCTGGCCGCCCGCGATCTTCGTGGTCCGGAGCTTGGCCTGCACGGTGGCCCTGGCGACGAGCCGCGGGTCGACCCCGGCGCGCTCGAGCCGGGCCGCCGTCACGACGTCGGCCAGCCGCCGCTCCAATTCTCCGATCGTCTGGAACGCCGATACATTGGATGCGCGGTACTCCGCGGTGCCCGAGTCCACCGCGGCGTCGGTCAGGATCAGGAAGCCGTCCAGTCGCTTCGCATCGACTTCGTCCTTGAGCGAATCCAGGGTCCGCGGCGCCGCGCGCACCCGCGTCGCGCGAAACGCCCGGCCCGAGTCCGCCTGGTTCAGCATCTCGACCAGGCGGTCGCCGACGGCCGTCGTGGTCCCGTCCACTACGGCGATGACCTTGGTCGAGCGGCGCCCGGCCAGAATCGAGGGCAAGAGAAACACGGCGCCGAAGAACAGCGGCCCCAGCAGCGCCATCACCCAGAACGATTTGCGGCGCACCCGCTCGACGAACTCGCGCCGGATCACCGCCACCACCTTACGCATCGGGTCGCGCCTCCGCCCGGGCCGCCTCCGGTCCCACCAGATCGATGAAGATCTTGTTGAGCGACGGCTCCTGCAGCTCGAACCGTGAAAGGCGCGCCCCGGACGCGACGAGCGCCTGCAGGATCTGCTGCGGGTCCGCCTCCGGCATGAGCTCCAGCTCGGCGAACTGCCCATAGTCGTCCAACCGCTTCACCAGGCGGCGGTCGGCGAAGATGGTCTGGGCGGCTCCCGCGCTGCCGTCGAACCCGACGACCAGGTGGTGACCGCTCCGCGTTCGCTTGATCTCCCCCAGCGCCCCGTCCACCAGCTTGCGACCCTTGGCGATGATGCACAGCTCGTCGCACAGCTTTTCGGCCTGCTCCATGATGTGAGTGGAGAAGAGAATCGTCTTGCCGCGGCGCCGCAGCTCGAGCACCGTGTCCTTCAAGACCTGGGCGTTGACCGGGTCGAGGCCGGAGAACGGCTCGTCGAAGATGACCAGCTCGGGGTCGTGGAGCAGCGTGGCGATGAACTGCACCTTCTGCTGCATGCCCTTCGACAGCTCGTCGACGCGGCGCAGCCGCCAGTCGCTCAAGCCCAGGCGCTCCAGCCACTCGAGCGCCCGGGCGCGCGCGATGCCCCGGTCCACCCCATTCACCTCGCCGAGGAACACCAGCACATCGAGCACGCGCATCTTGCGGTACAGGCCGCGCTCCTCGGGGAGGTACCCGATCCGTCCGGAGTGCGTGCGGCCTCCTCCCGGCTCGCCGAACATCCGCACCGAGCCCTCGTCGGGCTCGATGATGTCCATGATCATACGAATCGAGGTGGTCTTCCCGGCGCCGTTCGGCCCCAGCAGTCCGAAGATCACCCCGGCCGGGACGGTCAGCGACAGCGCGTCCACCGCCGTGTGATCGGCGAACCGCTTGGTGACACGATCGAGCACCAGGATCGGCGCGGTCATGGTGCGGGTAATCTGCCGGGGATGGGAGAAGGGGGAAGGGGAGGGCGGGTTACGACTTCAGCGCATCGGTGAGAGCGTTCCACGGGAGCAGGGCACATTTGACCCGTACGGGGAACTTCGCCACGCCAGCGAGGGCGCGCAGCTCGCCCAGCGTCTTGTCGCGCGCCGCCGCCTCGTCCCCCCGCATCATGGCGCTCATGCGGTCGGCCAGCGAGCGCGCGTCCGTGATCGACTTGTCTTTGAGCAGCTGCGTCATCATCGACGCCGCGGCCTGACTGATCGAGCAGCCGCGACCGATGAAGCGCACGTCCTTGATCACATCGCCGTCGACGCGCAGCTGCAGGTCGATCTCGTCCCCGCACAGCGGATTGTTGAGCGAGACCGAATGCGTGGGGCGCTCCAGCGTCCCCTTGTTGCGCGGCCGCCGGTAGTGATCGAGGATCAGCTCCTGGTAGAGCGCGCTGAGCTGGGGGGACGGGAGCGGCGATGGGTCAGGCGGGAACGTAGCCAATCAGCGCTCCCGCTTTGACGAGCGCGCCGCACAGTGCGTCGACGTCGTCCAACCCGTTGTAGAGGTAGAACGACGCACGCGCGGTGGCGGGGACGTTCAGCCGCCGCATCAGCGGCTGCGCGCAATGATGGCCGGCACGAATGCAGATGCCATCCTGGTCGAGGATGGTCGCGATGTCGTGCGGGTGAATGTCGCCGTATGTGAACGACACCACGCCCGCCCGATGGTCGCGCGGCCCGTACACCGTCACACCGTCGATCTGGGCGAGCCGCTCGATCGCCGCCGCGGCGAGCGCGCGCTCGTGTTCCGCGATCCGCTCGAGGCCGATCTCCCGCAGGTACGCGATCGCCGCCCCGAGACCCACCGCGCCCTCCACGTTGGGCGTGCCCGCTTCGAACTTGTGGGGAATCGTGTTGTAGCTCGAGTGATCGTCCCACACGCGCGAGATCATCTCGCCGCCGCCGTGATACGGCGGCATCGCGTCGAGCAGCGCCGGCTTCGCCACCAGCGCCCCCGAACCCATGGGACCGAGCATCTTGTGCCCGGACAGCGCGTAGAAGTCGCAGTCGAGCGCCTGCACGTCGACCCGTACGTGCGGCGTCGACTGCGCCCCGTCTACGACGACCACGGCCCCGACTGCGTGCGCCAGCTTCGTGAGCTGACCCGCCGGATTTACGGTGCCAAGCGCGTTGGACACGTACGGGAAGGCAACGATCTTGGGCCGCCGCTCGAGCGCGCGCCCGTAATCGGACAGGTCGATGCGCCCGTCCTCGGTGATCTCCACCATCCGGAGCGTCGCGCCTTTTTCCTGACACAGGATCTGCCACGGCACCAGGTTCGAGTGATGGTCCATCGCCGTCACCACCACCGTGTCGCCGCTGCCCACGTGGGCCCGCCCGTACGCGCCCGCGACCAGGTTGATCGCCTCGGTCGTGCCGCGCGTGAACACGACGCCCTCGGGGGCCCAGGCGTTGACGAACCCGGCGATCGTGGCCCGGGCCGCTTCGTAGGCCTCGGTCGCGCGGATCGCCAGTGCGTACGCCCCGCGATGCACGTTGGCGTTGCTGGTCCGGTAGTAGCCCGCGATGGCGTCCAGCACCGCCTGCGGCTTCTGCGTCGTGGCGGCGTTGTCGATGTAGACCAGCCGCCGCCCGTTCTCCTGCTGGGCGAGCAGCGGAAAGTCGGCGCGCAGGCGGGCGGCGTCGAGCATCACGCCAGCCGCTCCCGCACCAGGCGATCGAGCCGCTCGCGCACCGCCGGGTGCCGCATGCGACCGAGGATCTCGGCGCCGAAACCGTACGTGAGAATGCTGCGCGCCGCCTCGGGCGACAGGCCCCGACTGCGGAGGTAGTACAGCTGGGTCGGGTCGATCGGCCCGACGGTGGAGCCATGCGTGCACTTCACGTCGTCGGCGTAGATCTCGAGCTGCGGTTGGCTGTCGGCGCGCGCCTCGGTCGAGAGCAGCAGGTTGTTGTTGGTCTGCTTCGAGTCGGTGCGCTGTGCCCCCGGCCGCACGATGATGCGCCCGTTGAACACGCCGTGCGCCCGTTCGGCCAGCACGCCGTTGAAGAACTCGTGGCTGGCACAGTGCGGCTGGGCGTGGTCGATGACCGTGTGATGATCGGCGTGCTGGGCGCCGTTGAGGAGGTACAGGCCGTTGAGAATCAGCTCCGCGCCGGCACCGTCCAGCACCGTGCCGATGTCGTGGCGAGCGAGCGCTGCACCCAATGTCACCACGTGCAGTCCCAGCGAGCTGTCGCGATCTTGCCGCGATTGTGTCGTTGCCACCTGGAAGGCCTTTGGACCCTCGCGCTGCACCCGATACAACTCCAGGCGCGCGCCTTCCTCGACGACCACCTCACTCACCGCGTTGGTCCAGTAATCGCCCTGCCCTGATCCGGCGTACGTCTCGACCACCGCCGCCTCCGCCCCCCGCTCGACCACGATCAGGCTACGCGGATGGGTCACCGTCGGCCCCCCCCCGTCCGAATCGGCGCGCCCGGTGGACAGGAACGTGATCTCCAGCGGCTGATCGATTTTCACGCCCCGCGGCACGCGCACCAGCGCACCATCGGAGAGGAAGGCGGTGTTCAGGGCGGTGAACGGGCTTTCCTGCCAGCGTGCGTGACGCGCCAGATGCTCGTGCGCGAGCTCACCGTTGGCGTCACTCTTGAGCGCCGCTGCGAGACCGCCCACGTGAACGCTTTTCGGCATTTCACTGGACAGTTCCGGAACGTGCCGGCCAT
>CBFHAJ010000032.1:0-27216 GCA_965653495.1 uncultured bacterium
CGGACGAGTAACGCGCGTTCACCGAGCGCCTCGACACTGCGCGCCGGCGCGCGGCTGGCCTTGAACCTGTGCATCTCGTACTCGTCGCGGGCGGAGCTGGCACGGGCCGCGCGCCTCCTGGCCGAGGACGTGCTCAAAGGCGCGAAGCGGCTCGAAGACATCGGCGAGGACGCGATCCGGGAGAAGCTGTACACCGCCCCCTGGGGCGATCCCGACCTGCTGATCCGCACCTCGGGTGAGTATCGCCTCTCGAACTTCCTGCTGTGGCAGCTGGCCTATACCGAGCTGTACGTCACTCCGGTGCTGTGGCCGGACGTGACGCGGCGCGACCTGTTCCAGGCGATTCTCGATTACCAGCGGCGCGATCGGCGTTTCGGAAAGGTTCCGGTATGATGGAACGCAACCTCGTTGTCCGGATCGCGTTCGCGGTCCCCGCCATCGCGGTCACGCTGCTGCTGGTGTGGCTGGGCGGCTGGCCGCTCGCGGTGATGCTGGCGGTGCTCGGCGTGCTCGGGACGCGCGAGGTGTACGACTTTGCCCGCAAGCAGGGCATCGAGCCGCTCGAATGGATCGGGTTCATCGGCGCCGCGGTCTGCCCGCTCGCCATCTATTGGGTCAAGGGCTACGCCGAGTGGGAGCCGGTGGTGTACGCGGGCGCGGTGTGGATGCTGGTCGCGCTGGTCGTCGCCGCGGCGCGCGGGCCGGCGCAGCGGCCCCTGACGTCGGTGGCGGTGACGGTGTTCGGCGGGCTGTACGCCTCGGCGCTGCTCGCCTTCCTGGTCGCGATCCGGCACGGGCCGCATAGCGACGCGCACCCGCGTGGCTCGGTCGCGCTGGCGGTGATGCCGCTCGTCGTCACGTGGGTCGGCGACACATGCGCCATGGCGGCCGGTACGCTGGGCGGGCCCAAGCTCGCGCCCGTGCTGTCCCCACGCAAGACATGGGCGGGGGCGGTCGGCGGGCTGCTGGGCGCACTCATCATGGCGCTCGTGTACGGACGCGTCGTGCTCGATCGGGTCGCGCTGCGGCTGGACCTCTTCCAACTGGTGGCCGTGGGACTGGTCGCCGCGGTGGCGGCGCAGGTCGGAGATGTCTCGGAGTCGCTGTTCAAGCGCGAGGCCGGCATCAAGGATTCGTCGGACCTGTTCCCAGGGCACGGCGGCGTGCTCGATCGCCTCGATGCGCTGTACTTCGTGCTGCCGCTCACGGCCGGTCTGTTTCGCTTGTTCGGCGTCGCATGAGCGTCGGCGTCGCGATCCTCGGCTCTACCGGATCGATCGGCTGCGCCACGTTGCACGTGCTGGCGCGCCAGCGCGACCGGTTCCACGTCGCCGCGCTCACGGCGCATTCGAATGCGGACCTGCTGCAGCGGCAAGCCGCTGAATGGCAGCCGGCATTTGTGGGGCTGGTCAATGGGGGCTCGGGGCTCGGGGCTCGGGGCTCGGGAACGGCGTGTTTGGTGGAGGCCGCGATGCGCGACGACGTACAGATCGTCGTAAATGCAATCGTGGGGGCCGCCGGACTCGAAGCGACTCTCGCCGCGTTGCAGGCCGGCAAGCGTGTCGCCCTCGCCAACAAAGAGACGCTCGTCATGGCGGGAGAGTTGGTGACTCACGCCGCCCGCGAGGGAGGCGGCGAGCTCGTCCCGGTCGACTCCGAGCACAGCGCGGTGTTGCAGTGCATCACGGGACGGCGACCGGGAGAGCTGCGCCGGCTGATTCTCACCGCCTCAGGTGGCCCGTTCCGGACCTGGACACGGCCGCAGGTGGCCGATGCGACGGTGGAGGAGGCGCTGCGACACCCCACCTGGAAGATGGGAAAAAAGATCACCGTGGACTCCGCCACACTCGTGAACAAGGCGCTCGAGGTGATCGAGGCGCATTTCCTGTTCGGGGTGGCATACGACGCGGTGGAAGTCGTGGTCCACCCTCAGTCGGTGGTGCACGCGTTCGTGGAGCTGGTCGATGGGTCGGTGCTCGCGCAGGTGGGGTTCCCGACCATGGAGCTGCCGATTCTCTATGCGTTGACGCACCCGGCACGCGTACCTGACGAGGGGACACGCCGGTTCGATCCGGTGGCTGCCGGCGCGCTCACGTTCGAGCCGGTGCAGGCCGATCTCTACCCCGCGTACGGGCTGGGCCGGACGGCGGCGGCCGCGGGCGGCACGGCACCTACGGTCTTCAACGCGGCGAACGAGGTGGCGGTGGAGCTGTTTCTCGCGGGGAAGATCCGGTTCGGGCGGATCGCCGAAACGATCGCGCAGGTGCTGGACGCGCACCGTGCGGGTCCGGCGGGCTCGCTCGAGAGCGTGCTCGCCGCGGACGCCGACGCACGCCGCCTGGCGCGGGAGGCCGCATGCTCCTGACCATCGTCGCCACCGTCGTGGCGCTCGGCGTCCTCATTTTCGTGCACGAGGCGGGGCACTTCGTGGCCGCCAAGGCCGTCGGCATTCAAGTGCTGCGGTTCTCGCTCGGGTTCGGCAGACCGCTGCTCAGTTGGACCCGCGGCGAGACCGAGTACTGGATCGCCTGGATCCCGTTCGGCGGCTACGTGAAAATGGCGGGACTCGAGGACGAGGGGATCAGCGGGGAGCTGGAGGGGGGCCGCAGCCCGACCCCAATCGACCCCGCCCGCGCGTTCGACCGGCAGCCGCTGCCGGCGCGACTCCTCGTGATCTGTGCGGGCGTCACCATGAACATGATCTTCGCCTTCGTGGTGTATGCCGGACTCGCGTTCGCAGGCGCGCTCCAGCCCGACAACACGGCTACGACGCGGGTGGATTCCATTGTCGCGGCCGACCTGCCCGCGCAGGGCAACGCGCTGGGGGCGCTGCATCGCGGTGACCGTATCACGACGGTGAACGGCGATTCGGTGCGGACCTGGGGGGACCTCCGCCTGAAGCTTGCGGGCGCTCCCGCGCCGATTCGCATCGGCGTCGCGGGCCGAGCCGAGCCCGTGGTGGTTGACGTGCCGGACGCCGACACCACCGCCCGGCTCGCTCTGGTGCTCGCGCTTAACCCCTTCCTCGACCCGGTTGTCGCCTCGGTGGTGGGGGGGGGGGCGGGGGCCGCCAAAGCGGGGATGCACGCCGGCGACCGCATTTTCAAGGTCGCCGGTGACACCGTCGTGTCGTGGGGAGACTTCGCGCGCGTGGCCCGGGCCCATCCAGGGCAATCGATGAGCGTCGAGGTGCTGCGCGACTCGGGACGGGTCGCCCTGACGGTCGTGCCGGACCGGCGCGACGAGCAGGATCCGGTCACGCACCAGACTCGCACCATCGGCGTGGTGGGTGTGGCGGCGGCGTATCCCAAGCTGCCGCGGCCTGGCCTCGTGGGCGCGATCCGACTCGGGTGGGACGAAACGCGCGATCGCGCGGGCCTGATCCTGTCGTTCCTCGGCAACTTTGTCACCGGGCGGGCATCACCGCGCGAGCTGGGAGGCCCGCTGCTCATCGGCCAGATCGCGGGTCAGGCGGCGCGGGTCGGTCTGGGGTTCTTCCTGAGCTTCATCGCCTTCCTGTCGATCAACCTGGCGATTCTCAACTTGCTGCCCATCCCGATCCTGGACGGCGGACAGGTGGTGTTCCTGCTGGCCGAGGCGGTCCGGCGCAAGCCGTTGTCGATAGAGCTGCGGATGCGGCTCAGCCAGATCGGGTTCGTCGTGCTGCTCGGGATCATGATCTACGCCACGTCGAACGACGTGTGGCGGTGGCTGGGCCATGCCTTCAAGCGTTAGCGAGGCGGTCGAGGGATACGTGGCCGGCCGCGTGAAGGCGGAGCGGTTGGTGATCGCCGTGACGACGGCCTACTACGCGGGCAACGGTAGCGGGCCAGACGACGGGCTGCGTCCCCTCATCGACGTCATCGATCGCGCCGCGCCGGGCATCGTGGAGCTGGGGAGCGACGTGTCCGGGCCAGGGTTCGGCATCCGCCTGGCTGAGCGACCATTCCCAAAGCAGTACGAGGGGGAGTTACGGCGCGCCGCCGAGGCCTATGTCGCCGCGCACGGTGGCGACGGTGTGCGGCCGCCCGCAGCGCCACGCGGTCCCGCACCGCTCGCGCGCCTGTTCGCCGCCATCCGACGTCTGTTTACCGCGTCAGCGTGACCACCAGCGGCGGATTCGCTCCAACCATCCCGTGGGCCTGGGCTGCTGCACCGTCGCGAGGTCGGCGAGCAAGTCGCTCGCAGTGCGGTAGCGGTCGTCGGGGTGTTTGGCGAGGCACTTGAGGACCACCCGCTCGAATCGCCTGGACAGCTCTGGCCGCTTCTTGCGCAGTGAGGGGGGCGGGTCCTCCACGTGCATGCGCGCCAGCTCGAACCAGTCGATGGACGTGAAGGGGACCTCGCCCGTCGCCGCCTTGAAGAGGGTCACCCCCAGCGCGTAGAAATCGAGCCGCTGATCCAGCGGACGTCCCTGCGCCTGCTCGGGCGAGAGGTATTGCGGGGTGCCGATCGTCATGTTGACGCCGGTGGAGGCGACGTACCCCGAAAGGGCGCGCGCAATTCCGAAGTCTGAGATGACGGCGCCGCCGTCGGACCGGACGAGGATATTCGCCGGCTTCAGGTCGCGGTGAATCACCCCCTGGTCGTGGGCGAACCTCAGCCCCTGGGCGACGTCGCCGGCGAGCCGGACGATCTCGGTTTCCGCAATCGGGCCCTGGCGCTGCAGCCGGGCGCCGAGCGAGTCGGGGCACAGGTCCATGGCGAAGTAGACATGGCCCCCGGCGCGGTCTACGGTGAGGATGTGGATGATGTTCGGATGGCGGAGCTTGGCCGCGGTCTCGGCTTCGTTGCGGAACCGGGCCTCGAACTGGGGATCGATGGCGTAGCGGGGTTTCAAGACTTTGACGGCCACGGACGTGCCTGCGGCGTCCCGGCCGGCGAACACCCACGCAAATCCTCCTTGCCCGAGGGGTCGCTCCAGGCGGTACGGTCCGATCGACTGGCCGAGCAGGTCGGCGGGTATCTCGGTCACTAGGGCTTTACAAATCGGTACCGGCGGTCTAAGTTAGTGCGCTCTCATCGATTAGGGAACAGGAACAGATGTACGACAAGACGACGCCGGTCAGGAAGTACGGGCGGCACGAAGGCGATACGGGGTCGGCCCCGGTCCAAATCGCGCTGCTCACCGAGCGGATCAACAGCCTCACCGATCACTTTCGGGTCCACGCCAAGGATTTTCACGGGCAGCGCGGCCTGTTGCGGATGGTGTCGCAGCGCCGCCGGCTGCTCGAGTACCTGAAGCGCAACGACCTGGAGCGGTATCGGCAGCTCATCGACGAGCTGGGTCTCCGCCATTAATACCGCTGGCGTCGCGTCGGGCGCCCCGGAAGAGCACCGGGGCGCCTGGCGCATTTCTTTGTGCTCTAGACAGGCAATCTGGTGAAACACGTCGAACGCAAATTCGCGGAGCGCCCCCTCAGGCTCGAGGCGGGCCGGCTAGCCAAGCAGGCCGCCGGCGCCTGTCTCCTGCAGTACGGGGAGACGGTCGTGCTCGCGACGGTGACGGTGTCGGACAATGTCTCGACCCTCCCGTTCTTTCCACTGACCGTTGAATACCGCGAGAAGAGCTACGCCGCCGGTAAGATCCCCGGCGGCTTTTTGAAGCGCGAGGGCAGGCCGTCGGACGAGGAAATCCTGTCCGCGCGGGTCACGGACCGCTCGATCCGGCCCCTCTTCCCGGAGGGTTTCAAGAACGAAGTGCAGGTCTTCATCTACGTGCTCTCCGCCGATCAGGAAAACGACGCGGACGTGCTCGGGGTGACGGCCGCATCCGCTGCCCTCACGATGTCCAAGGTGCCGTGGAAGGGACCGATCGCGGCCGTGCGAGTAGGTCGCGTGGAAGGCGCGTGGATCCTGAACCCCACCTTCCAGCAGCTCGAGTTCTCCGACGTCGACATGGTGGTCTCCGGCTCGGCGGACTCGATCGTGATGGTCGAGGGCGGGGCGCTCGAGCTCACCGAGGCCGAGATGGTGAAGGGCCTCGAGGTGGCGCACAAGGGCATCCGCGACCTGCTGGACGCCGAGCGGGAGCTGGTGAGCGACATGCAGCAGCCCAAGATGGAGTGGACCAAGGTGGAGCCGGCCGAGGAGCTCGTAGCGCGAGTCAAGGCGCTGGCAGAAGCACGGGTGACCGAAGCACTCAACCTGCCGGAAAAGTCGGAGCGGGCGCAGGCGCTCGCGGCGCTCAAGGCCACGATCCAGGAGCAGCTGGCCGCCGAGTTCCCCGAGAACACGAAGGACGTGGCCAGCGTGATCGAGGAGATCGAGTACCGCACGATGCGCGAGCAGGTGCTGTCGCGGGGTGAGCGGGTGGACGGGCGGGACTTGGACACGGTGCGCCCCATCAGCTGCGAGGTGGGCGTGCTGCCGCGCACTCACGGCTCGGCCCTGTTCACGCGGGGCCAGACGCAGGCCCTGGTCTCGGCCACACTCGGCACCGTGTCTGATGAGCAGCGGATCGACTCGATCGACGTGGCGCAGGAGACATCCAAGTCGTTCATGCTGCATTACAACTTCCCGCCGTTTTCGACGGGTGAAGTCCGGCCCATCCGCGGCACGTCGCGCCGCGAGGTCGGGCACGGCGCCCTGGCCGAGCGCGCGCTCCAGGCCTTGCTGCCGCCGTACGAGCAATTCCCCTATACCATCCGGATCGTGTCGGACATCCTCGAGTCGAACGGGTCGTCATCGATGGCGACGGTGTGCGGTGGCTCGCTGGCCCTGTTCGACGCCGGCGTGCCGATGACCGCGGCCTGTGCCGGAGTGGCCATGGGGTTGATCAAGGAGGACGACCGGGTGGCGGTGTTGACCGACATTCTCGGCACCGAGGACCATCTGGGCGACATGGATTTCAAGGTCGCCGGCACGCGGCAGGGGGTCACGTCGATCCAGATGGACATCAAGATCGAGGGCCTCGACTTCAAGATCATCAGTCAGGCGCTCGACAAGGCGAAGAAGGCCCGGCTCCATATCCTCGACATCATGGACCAGGCGATTCCCAAGCCGCGCTCGCAGCTGTCCAAGTACGCACCGCGCATCATCACGATCCAGATCCGTCCCGACAAGATCGGCGACTTGATCGGTCCCAAGGGCAAGACCATCCGCGGCATTCAGGAACAGACGGGGGCCGAGATCAACGTGGACGACAACGGCATGGTGACGATCTCCGCGGTGGGCGAAGGCGGCGAGCGGGCCCGCGACATGGTGGCCGCGCTGGTGCAGGAGCCGGAAGTGGGGAAGGTGTACGAAGGCGTGGTGAAGAGCACGACGGCGTTCGGCGCGTTCGTCGAGATCCTGCCGGGCGTCGAGGGACTGCTGCACATCTCCGAGCTGCAGCACGGGCGGACCGAACGCACCGAGGATGTCGTGAAGAAGGGCGATCACGTGCGCGTGAAGCTGCTCGAGGTGGACGAGCGCGGCCGGATGCGGTTGTCTCGCAAGGCCCTGCTCGACAAGCCGGAGCCGGCGCCGGCGCGCTCACACTGATGGAGACGGTCCGGCTGGACCGGGAGATCTGCCGGACCGTCGCACCCAGCGGCGTGGTCGTCCTCTCCGAGCGGGTGCCGAGCGTGCGCTCGGCCGCGGTGGGGATCTGGGTGCGGAGCGCCAGCGCCCATGAGCCCCGCCCCAAGATGGGCGTGTCGCACCTGCTCGAGCACATGGTGTTCAAGGGGACCGAGCGCCGCAGCGCGCAGGACATCGCGCTCGCGCTCGAGTCGCGCGGGGGGTCGCTCGACGCCTACACCTCCCGCGACACGACCGCGTTCCAGGCTCGCGTCCTCGATACCGATCTGCCGCGCGCGCTCGACGTGCTCACCGATCTGGTGCGCCATCCCGTCTTGCGCACGAGCGACCTGGAACTCGAGCGTAAAGTGGTCCTCGAGGAAATCAACACGGTCGAGGACACGCCGGACGACCAGGTGTTCGACCTGGCGTACGAGGCGCTGTGGCCAGAGCACGCGTACGGCTACTCTATTCTGGGCACCCGCGACACCGTCACGGCGCTCTCGACCGATGACCTGAAGCAGCTCCACACCGGAGCCTATTTTCCGGCCAACTGCGTGATCGCGGCCGCGGGCAACCTCACTCACGAGCGCTTGCTTGAAGAGTTGGGGAACCAGGGCTGGTTCAACGCCTCACCCAGCAACGCATCACACGGCAACGCCCATCCGACAACACCTCACCCTCCCTCCGCCGTGCGCGGGACCGAAGTCCGCCACGCGAAGGACACCGCGCAGACGCACATCGTGTTCGCGACCGACAGCGTTCCGTATGCCGACCGCCGCAAGTACGCGCTCCTCGTGCTCGGCAACATCTTCGGGGGCGGCATGTCGAGCCGGCTGTTCCAGCGCGTGCGGGAAGAGCTGGGGCTGGCATACGCGATCTACGCGTTCACGAGCTTCTATCACCGTGTCGGCGTCGCGGGGGTCTACGTGGGGACGCAAGCCAAGACCGCGGAGCAGGCGGTTACGGCGATCCGCGAGGAATTCGCCAAGCTCGCCCGGGAAGGCCTGCGCGGCGACGCGCTCGCAGAGGCGAAACAGCAGACGCAGGGCCAGCTGATGCTCTCTCTGGAGAGTCCCAGCGCCCGGATGTATCGTTTGGCGAGCTTTCCCGTCTACGGCGAGCCATACCGCAGTCTCGACGAAGTCGTAGCGACCGTCGCGGACCTCTCAGAGGATGAGATCGCCGGCGTCGCCGGCGAATTCTTCGACCCTGAACGGCAGACGGTAGTCAGGCTGGGACCGGAGCGCCCATGATCGTCGGAGTGCCGAGAGAGATCAAGACGGCCGAGAATCGCGTCGCCCTCGTGCCCGCTGGCGTGGAATCGCTGGTGGGCGACGGCCACGCCGTAGTGGTGGAGCAGGGGGCGGGCGTCGGCTCCGGCTTCCCGGACGACGCGTATCGCGCTGCCGGCGGAACGCTCGTGCCCAAGGCGGCCGACGTCTGGAGCAAGGCCGAGATGGTCGTGAAGGTGAAGGAGCCGATCGAGCCGGAGTGGCCCTGTATGCGTCAGGGGCAGCTGGTTTTCACGTACTTCCACTTCGCGGCTTCGGAGCCGCTCACCCGCGCCGTCATCAAGTCCGGCATCGTCGCGATCGCGTACGAAACCGTGCAGCTGGCCTCGGGCGAGCTGCCCCTGCTGACCCCGATGAGCGAGGTGGCGGGGCGCATGGCGGTGAACGAAGGCGCCAAGTATCTGGAAAAAGTGTATGGTGGCAGTGGCATCCTGCTGGGTGGCGTGCCGGGCGTGCTTCCGGCCGAGGTGCTGATCATCGGCGGCGGTGTGGTCGGAGCGAACGCCGCGCGCATGGCGGCGGGCCTCGCGGCGCACGTCACGCTGCTCGATCTCTCGCTCGACCGCCTGCGCTACCTCGCGGATGTCCTCCCGGCCAATGTCGATCTGCTCTACTCGAATCGTCACAATCTCGTGGACCAGCTGCGCAAGGCCGATCTCGTGATCGGGGCCGTCCTCTTGCCCGGGGCGAAAGCGCCCAAGCTGGTGCGGCGCGACGACCTGAAGCTCATGAAGCCCGGCTCCGTGATCGTCGACGTGGCGGTGGACCAGGGCGGATGCATCGAGACCATCCGGCCGACGACCCACGAGCATCCGACCTACGTGGTCGACGGGATCATTCACTACGCGGTGGCCAACATGCCCGGCGGCGTTCCGCGCACGTCGACCCTTGCCCTCACGAACGCGACGTTCCCCTACGCGAAACGCCTGGCCCGATCGGGCTGGCGGCAAGCGTGCCAGGGCGATCCGGCCCTGTTCCTCGGACTCAATGTGATCGAAGGCAAAGTCGTCTATCCGGCGGTGGCGGACGCCTTCGGGCTGCAGTTGGCCGACCCCAAGACCCTCGTGTGACGCTGCAGGTGCAGGTCCGGCGGCTGCCCCATCACGCCGGGCTGCCGCTGCCGAGCCGCCAGACGGCGGGTGCGGCGGGCTACGACGTGGCCAGCGCCGAGCCGGATTTCACGCTGCGACCCTCCGAGCGGCGCCTGGTCCGCACCGGGCTCGCGCTCGCCATCCCTCCCGGGTACGAGGCGCAGGTGCGCCCGCGCTCGGGGCTCGCGCTCAAGCATGGCCTCACGCTGCCCAACACGCCGGCGACGATCGATTCCGACTACCGCGGTGAGCTGATGGTGGCGGTGATCAACCTCGGGACCGAGCCGGTCGCGGTGGCACGCGGCACGCGGATTGCCCAGCTGGTGTTTCAGCGCGTCGAGCACGTGGACCTGGTCGAGGTCGACGAGCTCCCAGCGAGCGAGCGGGGACAAGGGGGATTCGGGAGCACGGGGTAACGCCGAGCGAGCGTGATACCGGTTCTTTGTTATCATCGCGTGGGCGGGCCGTTCGAGCTCGGGGTGACGCGCGTGGCGCGCTCGGTGTTCGCGCGCCAAGTGCGCGCGCTGGTGAGGGCTGGGTGGCGAACGTTGACCCTCGATGAGTTCGCGACGCGGCTGCGTCGTAGCGTCGTGGCGCCCGGCAACGAGTTTCTCCTCACCTTCGACGACGGCTACGCCTCGCTCGCCGGGCTCGCCTACCCGGTGTTAGCCGACGCCGGCCTCACCGCCACCACGTTCGTCATCACCGACTTCGTCGGCCGCGCCAACGCCTGGGACGTGCGCTACAGCTGGCGCCGGCCGGTCCACCTCGACTGGCCCACGATAGAGCAATGGCGCGGCCGAGGCTTCGCGTTCGCATCCCACACCGCGTCCCACCCGCGGCTCACCTGGCTCGACGACGACCGCGTGGCTGACGAGTTGGGTCGCTCGCGCGAGGCGCTGGTGCAGCGCCTGGGCGCCGACGCGGGCCGGGCGGTGGCGTATCCGTTCGGGGCGCGGGATCGGCGGATCGAGGAGCTGGCGCGCGCGGCGGGCTACGAGCTGGGGTTCGGGGGAGTGCGGGCGGATAGCTCAGCGCTGAATGTCCCGCGGGTGCCGGTCTACGCCTGGGACATCGGGCGCATACCGTTCGGGCTGCGGGACGATCGCGTCGGGGTCGCCGGGCGATGGGTGGCCCACGTGGCCAATCGTTGTGCCGTAGGGACGAGCCTTATCAAGGGACTCGGGGTTCGGGGCTCGGGACTCGGAAAGGCAGGCCCTAGTCCCTAATCCCGAGCCCCGCATCGACCGCGGCCCCCATGGCATGGTACCCCTTGTCGACGTAGATCGTCGTGCCCGTGATGCCGCTCCCCAGAGGACTCGCGAGAAAAGCGGCCGTGGTTCCTACCTCCCGCGCGGTGAGCGGCTCGGTCAACGGGGCGTTGGCCGCGTAGTACTCGACCATCCGCTCGATCTTGCCGATGGCGCTCGCGGCGCGTGACGCAAGCGGCCCCGCGGAGATGGTGTTGACACGGATGCCGTGCTTGCGGCCCGCCTCGAAGGCGAGGGTGCGAGTGTCGCTCTCGAGCGCCGCCTTGGCGGACGACATCCCGCCGCCGTACCCCGGGACCACCCGCTCGCTCGCCATGTAGGTGAGCGACAGGAACGACCCGCCCGGTCGCATCAGCGGGCCGAGGCGGGCGACCAGCGACACCAGCGAGTACGCGCTCACGCTCACCGCCGCGAGATAGCCGCCGCGGCTGGTTTCGAGCAGCGGTTTCTTCACCTCGGGCCCGTTCGCGAGCGAGTGGATGACGATGTCGAGCGGCTGGGCACCGAAGTCCCGCGTGAGCCGCTGCACCAGGCCAGCGACGGAGAAGTCGCCGACGTCCTTGTAGCGCTTGTTGCCGCGGATGTCCTCGGGCGCGTCGGCCAGCGTGTCATAGGCCGCGTCGAGCGGATAGATCTTCTCGAACTGGAGCAGCGATCCGTCCGGCATGTGGCGCGAGTCGTCGATCTTGCCGCGCTCGAGCAGGTTGTGAAAGATGTTGAGGGCCGGCGGCCAGGTGCCGGTGCACACCGTGGCGCCCGCTTCGGCCAGCGCTTTGGCGATCGCGAAGCCGTACCCGGCGTCGTCCGCGACCCCGGCAACCAAGGCACGTTTGCCTCGGAGATCGATGCTCAGCATCTCCCCCCCATCACAAGAAGAACCTCGCGGCCACCGGGATCAGCTGCGGATGCTTGATCAGGGCGTGCGCGAAGATACGGCCCAGGGTCCGCTTCGGCTGCGGGATCGCGTTCACCGTGCGCGCGAGCGAATTGAAGAAGTGGTCATCCAGGTCCTCGAGCGCCTGCTTGATGCGATAGTACTTGAGGTGATCGTCACCCAGCAGCGCCATCCACGCCGCGTGATACGAAGCCAGCCGCGGGGCGCTGGTGTCGCCGGCGCGCAGCGCGGCCGCGGCCGTCTGGCCCGCGAGGCGACCTGCCTTCATCGCGTTCACGATGCCGCCTCCCGACAGGGGGTTGATCATGTGCGCCGCGTCTCCCGCCACGAGCACGCCGTCCGAGTAGGTCGCCTTGATAGTGGTGTGCACGATGACTCCGCCCACCGTGTAACCGGTCTTGGCGCTGCGCGGGTAGCGGCGCGCGATCCAGTCGTCCAGGTATTGGCGGGCGTTGCGGCCGTCGGCCTTGAGCGCCACGAGCCCCAGCCCGACGTTGGCGATCCCGGGCCCCTTGGGGAACACCCAGGCGTAGCCACCGGGGGCGATCCCCCGGCCGAATTGGAGATAGATAGCGTCCGGGTCGCAGTCGACTCCCTGGAGGACATATTGGGCGCACGATTCCATATCCCGCGCCGGCACCCGCGTGTCGAGGCCCGCCCAGCGACCGACCATCGCTTCCACGCCGTCGGCTCCGATGACGATGCGCGCCCGCCACATCTCTTCGGTGCCGTTGCCGCGCACACACACCCGCCAGCGATCGGTCGAGTCCCGGCTCATGCCCGCGGCTTCCGTGCCTACCAGCAGCGCCACGCCCGCCGCGGCGGCCTGGGCGGCGAGCCAGGCGTCGAAGCGCGTGCGATCGAGAACCCAGCCCACGTCGCGCTCGGCGACCTTCACCTCGGTGTCGTCGGGGGCGAGGAAGATGACGCGGGTGATCTTGCGCGCGACCCAGGGCGCGCCGTCCGGATCCGCGAACTCGCGCAGCCCCGCGTCACCCACGCCCTCGGCGCACCGTACCGGAGCGCCTACGGCTCGGTCGCGCTCGAGCAGTGCGACATCGAGTTCCGGGGCGGCACGTTTCGCCTCCCACGCGGCAACGGCACCGGCTGGCCCCGCGCCGATGACCAAGACATCGGTGTCGCGCGTCACGCGGCGACCATCGTGAGTGCGCCGACCGGACAGGGGGCGATGCATTTGCGGCAACCGGTGCAGGCGACGCGATCGACGACCAAGTCGCTCAACTGCAAGTGAATCGCTTCTGGGGGACAGAGCGGCAGACACAGCCCGCAACGGTCACACACCCGCAGGTCGACGACCGCAATTTCGGCAGGTGCGCGTCGCATCCGCCAACGCTAGCCGACACCGAGAGTTGCGTCAAGCATCAGCCTTGCTTGAAGTTACGCTTTTCATTAGCTTGAGGCGCCCGTGCGCGCCCTCCCGACAACTTTCACCCAACGACTCGTGCCCCCGTGCCTGTACGCTGGCCGAATCTGAAACTCGGCGCCTGGAGCCCGGCGAATGAGATTGCCGTCGACCTGGGCACTGCCAACACGCTGATCTACGTGAAGGGCGAGGGCATCGTGCTGAACGAGCCCTCGGTCGTCGCGATAGAAAAATCGACCGGGAAGATCAAGGGCATCGGGCTCGAGGCCAAGCGCATGCTGGGCCGCACGCCCGACGGGATCCTGGCGGTCAGGCCCCTGAAGGACGGCGTGATCGCGGACTTCGATGTCACCGAGAAGATGCTGCGGTTCTTCCTGAAGACCATCATCGACCGCCACCTGTTCCGTGTGAAGCCCAAGGTGATCGTGTGTGTCCCGTCGGGCATCACCGAAGTGGAAAAGCGCGCGGTGCGCGACTCGGCGCAGTCGGCGGGTGCGAAGGAGGTCTACATGGTCGCCGAGCCGATGGCGGCGGCGATCGGGGTGGGCCTGCCGGTCGAGACGCCCACGGGGAACATGGTGATCGACATCGGCGGCGGGACGACGGAGATCGCCGTGATCGCGCTCTCGGGGATCGTGTCGGACACGTCGATTCGCACCGGGGGCGACGAGCTGGATCAGGCGATCGTGCAGTTCATGCGCAAGAACTACAATCTCCTGATCGGCGAGCCGACGGCGGAGCAGATCAAGATCCAGATCGGCTCGGCGGCCCCGGTCGGCGAGGAGCGGGAGATGGAAGTGAAGGGCCGCGATCTTGTGTCCGGCATCCCGAAGATTGTACGGGTGCACTCGAGCGAGATTCGCGAAGCGGTGCAGGAGCCGATCCAGCAGATCGTCGATGCGGTACGGCGGGCGCTGGAGATCACGCCGCCCGAGCTCGCGAGCGACATCGTGGATCGGGGCATCGTGATGACCGGCGGGGGCGCGTTGATCCGCGGCCTCGACGTGCTGCTGCAGCAGGAGACGGGCCTGCCGATCCACCTGGACGAGGACCCGATGACCTGCGTCGTGCGGGGGACCGGGCGGATCCTCGACGATCCGGAGAAATACCGCAACGTCCTGACCACCTAGCGCGATGGCGCTCGGAGCGGACCGCTACGCGTCGCGGGGCGACACCCTCGTTTTTCTGGGGTGCGTCCTGCTCTCCGCCGCGGCGATGACGCTTCCAGAGCACCTGCGCGATCCGCTCGCCCGGGCCCTGCGCCAGACGGTGCTGGCCCCGTTCCTCGGATTGCAACAGCAGATCGAGCGGCTCTCCGCGTCACTCGCGCGCTACGACGCCGTGGTGGCGCAGCGCGATTCCGCGGCGCTCGCCGCCACCTTCCTCCCCGAGCTGCGCGACGAGAACGCCCGGCTGCGCAGCCTGCTCGGGCTGGGCACGCGGCTGGGGAGCGGCTACACGCCCGCCGAGGTGCTGCGCGAACCCGAGCCCACGAGCGAGCTCACGTTCCTCGTTTCGGCGGGCAAGAAGCAGGGGATCAAGCCGCTGTCGGCCGTCGTGAGCCCGGAAGGGCTGGTGGGCATCGTGAGCACGGTGGACGCGCAGACCAGCGTGGTGGTGACCTGGGCGCACCCTGAGTTCCGTGCCAGCGCTATGGCGGCCGACGGTAGCGTGTACGGCATCGTCGCACCGCACGGCAGTGAGGGGCCGCGCGTCTGGCTGCTCCAGCTGGAGGGTGTCGCCTACCGCCAGGAGGTAGCCAACGGCACGCTCATTCTCACCTCGGGACTCGGCGGCGTGATGCCGCGCGGCATTCCCATCGGGACAGTGGTGGGCGTCGCCGGCGAGGCCGAGGGGTGGGAGCGGACGTATCTGTTGCGCCCCGCCGTGCACCCGGCAGCGGTCACCCACGTGATGATCATCGGCGGTGGCGTGACCCGGGGGGACCTGCGCTCGGTGTTCCAGTCGAGCGGGGAGACGCCGTGAGACGCAGCGACAAGTACCGGCTCTATGTCATCCTGGCGGCGCTGGTGGTGCTGCAGTTCTCGGCGCGGCGCTGGCTGGGCGGGGACCGCGTGGCGCCGGACTTCCTGCTGCTGGCCCTCCTGATCTACACGATTCGTGCCCGGCCTGGCCCCAGCGCCGCCATGGGGTTCGTGGTGGGGCTGGTGCGCGACGCGCTGACGCCGGCGTCCTTCGGCGCCGGGGCGCTCGCACACACGCTGGTGGCGTATCTCTCGTCCTGGAGCAAGGCGGTGTTCTTCGCGGAGAACCTGTTCGTGAACGGGTGCCTCTTCTTCGCCGGCACCTGGTGCCGCAATCTCGCCGTGGCCATCGCCTCCGGAAAGCTCAGGGGTGGGATGCTCGGCTGGGAGCTGCTGGTGTGGTCGCCGATTCAGAGCCTGACGACCGCCGTCGCGGGGGTGGTGGTCTTGTGGCTCGTCGGGCGGCGCATCGCCATCCGGGTGAGTGACGTCGCATGACCTCGTTCCACCCACACTTGCTCGAGCGGCGCCTGCGTGTGGCGCGGACGGTCGTGTGGGGAGCACTCGCGGCGCTCGTGGTCGTGTTCTTCCGCACCCAGATCCTCGAGCACTCCAAGTACCAGCTGCAGTCGGAGACGAATCGGCTGCGTCCCATCCCGCTGCCGGCGCCGCGCGGCATCATCACCGACCGCAACGGCAAAGTGCTGGCCGACAACGTGCCGGGCTATACGGTCTCCTTGTTGCCGGCGGCGCACGAGGACTCGCTGCGGGCCGCGCTGCGCCGCATCGCCCCGATCGTCAGGCTCGACAGCGCCGCCACGGAGCGCGTGCTGGTGCGCTACCGCCGGGCGCCGTACCTCCCGGTGACGGTCCTGCCCAACGCCACGTTCACCATCGTGTCGCAGCTCGAGGAGCGGCGCCTGATGTTTCCCGGCCTGCTCATCCAGCCCGAGCCCAAGCGGCATTATCCCGATAGCTCGCTGGTCGCGCCTCGCGTGGGGTACATCGGTGAGGTCAGCGAAGCGGAGCGGGCGCAGCGGCGCCTCTCCCCGGTGCGGCTGGGCGGGTTGCTGGGGAAAGACGGGCTCGAGCGCGAGTACGACGACTCGCTCCGCGGGGCGGACGGGGTGCGCTTCGTCGAGGTGAGCGCGTTGCAGCGCGTGGTGCGCGACGCGGGCGCCGCGTCGACCTTGCTGCCGATCCCCGGTCGCGCGCTGGCGACCACCATCGATCTGGACCTGCAGCGCTACGTGGCCCGCATCTTCCCGGCCGGCCAGCGCGGCGCGGTGCTCGCGCTGAACCCCAACAGCGGCGAAATCCTCGCGCTGTACAGCGCGCCGGGGTTCGATCCCAACGCGTTCGTCGGCGGCGTGGACCCCGACTACTGGCGTTCCCTCAACACCAGCCCGGCACACCCGCTGCTCGACCGCGCCATCAAGACGTTTTACCCGCCCGGGTCCACCTGGAAGCTCGCGGTCGCCTCCATGGGGCTGAAGCGCGGCATCGTCACGCTACGCTCGCATATGCCGATCCCGTGCCGCGGCGGGCTGCAGTACGGCAATCGCTTTTTCCGCTGCTGGTCCGCCGGCGGACACGGCGACCTGAGCCTGGCGGACGCCATCGCGCAGAGCTGCGATGTGTACTTCTATCAGCTGGGCTTGAAGCTCGGCCTGACGTCGCTGCTGGAAGACGCGAGTGGGTTGGGGTTCCGCTCCCGCACCGGGATCGACCTCCCCGGCGAGATCACCGCGGTGTTCCCGAGCGGGACCGACTATTACGACCGGGTGTACGGTCCCCGGCGCTGGACGTCGGCCGTCACCCTCAACCTGGCGATCGGCCAGGGCGAGAACGCGCAGACCCTCGTGAACATGGTGCGGTTCTATCAGATGCTGGCGAGCGATGGTCGCGAGCGACCGCCCTATCTGGTGCACCCGACGACCAAGTCCGACGTGAGCCTGGGGCTCGCGCCCGAGCAGCTCGCGGGGTTACGCCAGGCGATGATCTCGGTCGTCGAACGGGGCACCGCCCGTGGCGCCGGTCGGTTCGGCGGCAACATCGCGATCGCAGGCAAGACCGGCACCGCCCAGAACCCGCACGGGCCGGCGCACGGCTGGTTCATCGGCTTCGCGCCCGCGGAGAAGCCCGAGATCGTGGTGGGGGCGATCATCGAGTTCGCCAGGGAAGGACCGTACGTGGCGCCGCTGGTCACCCGGGTGATCGGCCACTACCTGGGCGTGGATACCACCGCGGCGTCGAACGTGCGGATCGTGCTTCCGACTGACACCGCGCCCCATCCCATACAAGTGCTTCCCGCCGCGCCGACTGAGGACACGACCGGCGGGGCACCGGCGGACAGCGTGATGGCTCCGACACCGCCCCCCGCTCCACCCGATACAGGCAATGCGGCCCCCGCTCCGCGAAATCGATAGGTCGCTCGTCTTCGTGACGATCGCGCTGGCCAGCTACGGCCTGGCCACGCTGTATTCCGCCGGCCAGACCGACGTGCCCACGTTCGTGGCGACCATCTGGCACAAGCAGCTGATCTGGCTCGGGGTGGGCCTCTTGGCGGCGGTGCTGATGCTGCGGACATCGCCGCGCCTGCTCGAGTGGGCCACGCCGTATGCCTATGGCGTGGGACTGGTCCTGCTGCTGGTGACTCTGGCAGCCGGTACGGGCGCAGGAACCGCGGCAAGCGAGCGGTCGTGGATCACCATCGCTGGCGTGCGGCTGGGCCAGCCGGCGGAGCTCGCCAAGCTCGCCGTGATCCTGATGCTGGCTCGGTGGCTCGCGGAGCGACGTGAGGCGCCCGCCACGCTGCGGGAGCTGGTGCCGCCGTGCATCATCGCCGGCGCTCCGACGCTGCTCGTCGCCAAGCAGCCCGACCTGGGAAGCGCGCTCGTGTTCATCGCCATCTTGTTCGCCATGCTCTACTGGGCCGGCACCAAGCCGTCCCTGCTGCTGCTGCTCGGCTCACCGGTCATCGGGCTCGTGCTGGCATTCTCGACCGTAGCGTGGGGGGCATGGATCGTGGTCTTGTTCGCTCTGCTCCTGTGGTGGCGCCCCTACGTGTGGGAGGGCCTCGCCGTGATGCTGGCGAACGTGATCATGGGGGTCGTCGCCGTGCCCTTCTGGAAGCGCCTGGCGCCTTACCAGCAGAACCGGTTGCTCGCGTTCCTGAACCCGGAGGTGGACCCACGCGCCACGGGGTGGCACGTCATTCAGTCCAAGATCGCGATCGGCTCCGGAGGGCTCCTCGGCCAGGGATTCACGCACGGGCCCCAAAAGCGCCTGGCGTTCCTTCCGGCCCAACACACCGACTTCATTTTCCCGGTCGTCGGCGAGGAGCTGGGCTTCGTGGGCGTGATCATCGCGCTGCTGCTGTTCGCGGTTCTGGTGCTCATCCTGCTGCGCATCGCGCGCCGCGCTACCGATCCGTTCTCGAGCTCGTGTGTGTTCGGGATCGCCGGGCTGTTGTTTGCGCACATCATCGAGAACGTGGGGATGACGGTGAACCTGCTTCCGATCACCGGGATCCCGCTGCCGTTCTTCTCTTACGGGGGCTCGTTCCTCCTCACCAGCTCGCTGGCGGTCGGCATCGCCCTGCGGGTCGCGTGGGAGTCGCGGCAGTCAGGGTATGCTGAGCTATGACAACGGGTTAGACAGCCGGGACTGGCGCCGCCTCCGACCCCCTCCCAAATTGTCGCCTTCTAGCCCCCCTCTATGGCACGAATGGCCTGGTTCAAGAAAGAGCGGAAGCCACGCACGTCGGAACGGGTCAAGCTCGAGATCCCGGCCGACGCCTGGGAGAAGTGTGACGAGTGCGGCCACATCGACATCAAGGACCGCTTCGTCCGCGCGCTCAATGTCTGCCCCAACTGCGGCTACCACCGCCGCATCCCCGCCCAGGAGTACATCGACCTGCTCGTCGACGAGGGGTCGTGGCACGAGCTGGACACGCGTCTGCGCTCTACCGATCCGCTGACCTTCGAGAATTACCCGCAACGCCTGGACACAGCGATGACGAAGGCGGGCCCGCTGGAAGCGGTCCGGACCGGATACGGCCGGCTCGACGGCATGCCGGTGGGCGTCGGGGTGATGGACTTCAACTTCATGGGCGGGTCGATGGGCTCCGTGGTGGGCGAGAAGATCGCCCGGCTCACCCGGCGCTCGGCGGAGCGCCGCATCCCGCTGATCATCGTGTCCGCTTCGGGCGGGGCGCGCATGCAGGAGGGGGTGCTCTCCCTCATGCAGATGGCGAAGACGTCGGTGGAAATCGCGCGGCTGCGCACGGCGCGCATCCCCTTCATTTCTATTCTGACGAACCCCACCACGGGCGGCGTGTCGGCGTCGTATGCCATGCAGGGTGACGTCATCCTCGCGGAGCCGGGGGCCGTCGTGGGGTTCGCGGGACCGCGGGTGATCAAGCAGACCATCGGCCAGGACCTGCCCGAGGGCTTTCAGACGGCCGAATTCCTGCTCGAGCACGGAATGGTCGATGCGGTGGTGCCCCGCAGCGAGCTGCGCGACACCACGGCGCAGCTGCTGCGCCATATGGGCGGCCGTCAGCCGGCGGAGGCTGCCGACTGAGCCGGCTGTCCTTCGAGGACGCCTGCCGCTTTCTCTTCGCGCGACAAGGAAGCCGCATCAAATGGAGCCTCGGTCCCACCGAGGGGCTCCTGGACGTGCTCGGCCACCCCGAGCGGCACTTTCCTGCCATTCACATCGCGGGCACGAACGGGAAAGGTTCGACCTGCGCCTTCGCGGCCGCCGAGCTGCGCGCCCGCGGCCGGCGCGTGGGGCTGTACACCTCGCCGCACCTCGTCTCCGTGCGCGAGCGGGTGCAGGTGGACGGCGTCCCGATCGGCGAGGAGGCGTTCGCCGAGTGGACCAGCTTCCTGCAGCCTGAGATCGAGCGATTGGACGCGAGCCTTTTCGAGGCGACCACCGCGATCGCGTTCGCCGACCTGGCGGCTCGCGGCGTGGATGTCGCCGTGATCGAGGTAGGGCTGGGCGGCCGGCTGGACTCGACCAACGTCATCACCCCGCTCGTCTCGGTCGTCACCAAAATCGCCAGGGAACACACGGAGTATCTGGGCACCGACCTCGCGTCGATCGCGCGGGAGAAGGCGGGTGTGGCCAAGCGCGGGGTCCCGTTCGTGACCGGCGAGGGAGATCCGGCCGTGCGCCAGGTCATCGTGGACGAGGCGGCGCGGCGGGGAGCCGCGCCCATTACCACCGTGGACACTTCACGTGCGCCGAGCCGTCGCCTGGGGCTCCGCGGGCGGCACCAGCAGGCGAACGCCTGGGTCGCTCTGGCGGCACTGAACACCCTGCCGCCGCCCTTCGGCCCTGTCGGGGAGACCTGGCCGGAGAGCTTCGCGCACGCCTATTTGCCCGGCCGCTTCGACGTGCGTGGCAAGTGGATCTTCGATGAGGCGCACAATCCGGACGGAGCGCTCGTGCTGGCCGCGACGCTGCGCGACTGCAGCCCGCCGCGCCCGCGCCGGGCGCTGGTCGGCGTGCTCGGCGACAAGGATTACCTCGGCATGATCGCGGCGCTCGCTCCTGAGGTCGACGGCTTTCTGTTTACGGTACCCGAGACGGCGCCCGAGCGGCGCCGCTGGGACCTCGGCCGTCTCGAGCGCGAGCTGGGTGGCCTGGCGGTGGCACACGAGTTCGAGCCCGACTTCGAGCGCGCGCTCGAGCAGGTGGAGCGGGATGCCGCGACGGTGATCGTCACCGGGTCGTTTCATACGGTGGGCGATGCGCTCGCCCGCTTGCCGGGGTTTGCGCCGGTCGCGTAAATTGTTGCGATGCAAGGACAAGCCCTGCCAGGGTTTCGCGATTTCTACCCCGACGAGCTGGCCCTCCGCAATACGATCTTCGCCACGTGGCGGGACGTGGCACGACGCTACGGATTCCAGGAATACGACGGCCCGCCGCTCGAGCCCCTGGAGCTGTACACGGAGAAGAGCGGCGAGGAAATCGTACAGCAGCTCTACACGTTCGAGGACAAGGGGGGTCGCAAGGTCGCGCTGCGCCCTGAAATGACGCCTACCCTGGCGCGCATGGTCAGCGCCCGGGCGCAGGCGCTCAAGAAGCCGATCCGCTGGTACTCCGTACCCCAGCTGTTCCGCTATGAGCGGCAGCAGCGGGGGCGGCTGCGAGAGCACTTTCAGCTCAACATGGACATCATCGGCGAGGCGAGTCCCCTCGCCGACGCGGAGTTGATCGCGGCGGCGGTCGACATCATGCGCGCCTTCGGCCTGGGTCCGGCAGACGTGAAGGCGCGCGTGTCCGACCGGCGCGTGCTGCGGGCTCTCCTCTTGGGGAAGGGCCTCGGCGAGGCGCAGCTTCCCGCTGCCTTCGCGGTGATCGACAAGGCCGAGCGGCAGCGGGCCGATGCCCCGAGCGAGGCCGCCGGCGCGCGACTCGGGAAACGCGAGGTGAGCCTGGCGCTCGACGTGGCGGGCGTGCGCGGGCTGGACGCGGTCCGGACCGCTCTGGGCACGGTCAAGGGCGGAGACGAAGCGGGGCAACCGCTCACCGACGCCGTGGGTGCGCTCGCGAGCATGGGACTCGGCGACTTTGTCGAGGTGGACCTGACGATCGTGCGCGGGCTCGCCTACTACACGGGGGTGGTGTTCGAGCTGTTCGACACCGGCAAAGAGCTGCGCGCCATCTGCGGGGGCGGGCGCTACGATGGCCTGCTCAAGGCTCTCGGAGGACTGGACCTGCCAGCGCTGGGATTCGGCATGGGAGACGTGGTGCTCGCTGAGCTCTTGCGCACGCGCAAGAGCTCTCGCGAGGCGCCGGGTCAGCTCGACGCCTTTTTAATTCCCGTAAGCGGCGAGGACATGGCGCCGGTGTTGAAGCTGGCGCACGACCTGCGCGATCGCGGCGTCGCGGTCGAGTACGGATTGCGGCACGCTGCGATCCGGAAGCAGCTCGAGCTGGCCGTCGCGCGGGGCGCTCCGCGCGCGGTGATCGTGGGGCCCGAGGAGCGGCAGGCGAACGTCGCGGTCGTCCGCGACCTGCAGGCAGGGACGGAGGAGCGGGTGCCACTGGCAAAGCTCGTGAACGGATTCTTCCGCTGATGGCTCAGGCGAAGCAGATCACGCCACGCGCCAAGGACTACAGCGAGTGGTACAACGATGTCATCATGCAGGCCGAGCTGGCGGATTACTCGCCCGTGCGCGGCTGCATGGTGATCCGTCCGCACGGCTATCGCCTGTGGGAGCTAATGCAGCGGGCGCTGGACGACATGTTCAAGGCGACCGGACATCAGAACGCTTACTTCCCGCTGTTCATCCCCATGAGCTTCCTGGCCAAGGAAGCCGAGCACGTGGAGGGATTCGCCAAGGAGGTGGCGCTGGTGACGCACACGCGCCTCAAGGCGACCGGCAAGAAGGGGGCGCACGCGGTGATGCCCGATCCCGAGTCGGTGCTCGAGGAGCCGCTGGTGGTGCGTCCCACCTCCGAGACCATCATCTACGCGATGTTCGCGAAGTGGATCCAGAGCTACCGCGACTTGCCACTGCTCATGAACCAGTGGTGCAACATCGTGCGCTGGGAGCTCCGCACCCGGTTGTTCCTCCGGACAACGGAGTTTCTGTGGCAGGAGGGGCACACGGCGCATGCCACCGAAGCGGACGCGGAGGCGGAGGCGCGGCAGATGCTGGGGGTGTACCGCAAGTTCCAGGAAGACTGGATGGCCATGCCCGTGATCACCGGCCGCAAGACCGACAGCGAGAAGTTCGCCGGGGCGCTGCGCACGTACGCCGTGGAGGCGCTGATGCAGGACAACAAGGCGCTCCAGGCCGGCACGTCGCACAACCTGGGTCAGAACTTCGCCAAAGCCTTCAACGTGCAATACCAGACCGCAGCGGGAGGACTCGACTATGTGTGGAACACGTCGTGGGGCGTGACCACGCGGATGATCGGCGGGCTGGTGATGACGCACTCGGACGACAACGGACTGGTCTGCCCGCCCCAGCTGGCGCCGGTGCAGGTGATTATCGTGCCCATTTGGAAATCAGAAGAAGAAAGAGGTCAGGTGTTAGCGGTCGGCGGTCGGGTCAAAGACGAGCTCACCAAGATCGGCATTCGTGTGGAGCTCGATGCGCGGGACAGTCTCAAGCCGGGCGCCAAGTATTTCGAGTGGGAGGCGAAGGGCGTGCCGTTGCGCCTCGAGATCGGGCCGCGCGACGTGGCGGCGGGGCAGGTGACGCTGGCGCGCCGGTTCGGCGCCGCCGACAAGGCGCCCGCGCCGCTCGCCGGGATCGCGGGCGCGGCGCACCAGGCGTTGGATGAGATCCAGCGTGCGCTGTTCCAGACCGCCAAGGATCGGCGTGAGGCGCACTCGATCCGCGGCGTCACCAAGCAGCGCTTCATCGAATTCATGAAGGGCGAGGGAGGATTCGCGTACGGCGGATTCTGCGGCTCCGCCACGTGCGAAGCCGAGATCAAGCAGCAGACCGCCGCCACCATCCGGGTCCTGCCGGACCCTGAGTTCCAGTCGCCCGAGCAGCCCAAGACGTGCCTGTGGTGCGGCAAGCCCAGCGTGGCGGAGGCGGTGTGGGCGCAGGCGTACTAGGGTTCGATCCCGCGCTGCTCCGCTCCATCGCGGAGCGCGTGGGGACGCCCGTGTACGTGTACTCCGCCAACCTGATCCGGGCGCAGTATCACGCCCTGCACGACGCGCTCCACGATGTGGCGCACCGCATCTGCTACTCGGTGAAGGCCAACGGGAATCTCGGCGTCCTGCGGGTGCTGCGGGCGCTCGGCGCCGGAGCGGACATCGTGTCGGTCGGCGAGCTGCGGCGCGCCCTGGCGGCGGGGTTCGAGCCGGGGTCGATCGTGTTCTCGGGAGTGGGGAAGACGGCGCCCGAGCTGGACGAAGCGATGCGGGCGGGCGTCGGGTACCTCAACATCGAATCAGCCGCCGAGCTCGACGCTGCCATAGCCGTGGCGCAACGATCCAAGCGCCGTGCCAACATCGGGATCCGGGTCAATCCCGACGTCGCGACTGAGACCCACCCGTACACGAAAACCGGCGAGAAGACGGCCAAGTTCGGCGTCCCGTACGACGAGGTGCTGAGCGTGGCGCGCCGCGTGGCCGCCGAGCCGCTGTTCACCCTGCGCGGGCTCGCGATGCATTTGGGCTCGCAGATCACCGACGTGGAGCCGTACCATCGCGGCACCGTCAAGCTGCTCGAGCTGGTGACGGCGATTCGGGCATCGGGCATCACGACGATCGACGCGCTCGACGTCGGGGGAGGGCTGGGCGTCCGCTATCACAACGAGAAGGCGCCGACGCCCCAGGCGTTCGCCGCCGCCGTCGCGCCCCCGATCAAACAGGCGGGACTGGGCCTGTTGTGCGAGCCCGGTCGCTATCTCGTGGCCAACGGCGGGGTGCTGCTCACGCGGGTGCTGTACCGCAAGCACGCCGGCGGAAAAGAATTCGTCGTGGTGGACGCGGGGATGACGGACTTCGTCCGCCCGAGTCATTACAACGCGCACCATGAACTGGTTCCCTTGCAGGATGGGAGCCGGCCCGAGGAGCTGGTGAACGTGGTGGGCCCCATATGCGAGTCGGGCGATTTCCTGGCCCTGGACCGCAAGCTGCCGGCGGTCGCCGCGGGCGAGATTCTCGCGGTGCTGGGAACCGGCGCGTACGGGTTCGTGATGAGCTCCACGTACAATCAGCGGCCCCGGCCCCCCGAGGTCCTGGTCGAGGGCGACCGCTACTACATCGCCCGCCAGCGCGAGACGCTCGACGACCTGGTACGCGGCGAGGTGCTCGAGCCGACCACGTGGTACAGCGGCGGAGGGGGGAGCACCAGGTGAATCGCATTCTCATTCTCGACTACGGCTCGCAGTTCACCCAACTCATCGCGCGGCGGGTGCGCGAGGCGCACGTCTACTGCGAGATCCATCCGGCGGCGCGCGGCACCGACCTGGCGTTCATCCGCGAGTTCGATCCCAAGGGCATCATCTTCTCGGGCGGCCCCGCCTCGGTGTTCGACCCGGGCGCACCCACCGCCGATCCGGCCATTCTCCGTCTCGGTGTGCCACTGCTCGGCATCTGTTATGGCATGCAGCTGGTGGCGCATCTCGCCGGCGGCGCGGTGAAGCCGTCTGCGGAGCGGGAGTACGGGCGTGCCGAGGTGACGGTGCGCGAGGCGATGGGGTTGTTCGCCGGGTTCGAGCCAGAGAGCTGCATCGTGGTGTGGGCCAGCCACGGCGATCGCATCGAGCAGCCGCCGCCCCGCTTCCGAGTCACGGCCTCCAGCGCGAACGCGCCCGTGGCGGGCTTCCAACACGAGTCGGAGCCGATCTTCGGGATTCTGTTTCACCCGGAGGTGGCGCATACGCCCCGGGGCGGGGAGATCCTGCACAACTTTCTGTTCGACGTGTGTCGTTGCACCCCGGACTGGACGCCCGGTCACTTCATCGAGCAGGAAGTGCGGCGCATCGCGAGTGTTGTGGGCCCCAAGCAGCGCGCGATCTGCGGCTTGTCAGGCGGCGTCGACTCCGCCGTGGCGGCGAGCCTCGTTCAGCGGGCCATCGGCGACCGGCTGGCGTGCATTTTCGTCGATCACGGCTTGCTGCGGCTCAACGAGCGCGAGCAAGTGGAGCGGACATTCCGCGCGCACCTCGGTATGGACCTGCAGGTGGTGGATGCAGGGGAGCGCTTCTTCGCCGCCTTGGAAGGCGTGGACGATCCCGAGGAAAAGCGCCGCCGGATCGGGCACACGTTCATCGATGTGTTTCAGGACGCGGCGCAGCACGTCAAGGGAGACGTGGGATTCCTGGTGCAGGGGACGCTGTACCCCGACGTCATCGAATCGTCCTCGCCCCTGGGCGGTCCGTCCGTGACGATCAAGACGCACCACAACGTGGGCGGCCTGCGTCCCAACTTACCGTGGAAGCTGATCGAGCCCCTGCGGGAGCTGTTCAAGGACGAGGTTCGCCAGGTGGGTCGCGAGCTCGGGTTGCCGGAGGAGATCGTGGGCCGGCACCCGTTTCCGGGCCCCGGGCTCGCGATCCGCGTGCTCGGTCCGGTGGCTCCGGAGCGGGTCGAGCTGCTGCGGCGCGTGGACGCGATCTATATCGACGAGATCCGCGCGGCGGGGCTGTACGATCGGATCTGGCAGGCGTTCGCCGTCTTGCTGCCGGTCCGGTCAGTGGGGGTGATGGGCGACTTTCGCACCTACGATCATGCGGTGGCGCTGCGCGCCGTGACGAGCCGGGACGGCATGACGGCCGACTGGTTCCCGTTCCCGCCGGATGTCTTGGGGCGGATCAGCAGTCGGATTATCAACGAGGTTCGGGGTGTGAATCGGGTGGTGTATGATGCGAGTTCCAAGCCTCCTGCAACCATCGAGTGGGAATAGAAGGCGTTCCACGTTCCTCGTCCCACGTTGCTAGTCAATCCTTCGCGCGTAACCTTCGCAACAAGCCCGACACCATTCTCGCGCAGTTGGCTCGGCTCACCCGGAGCGCCTGAAGATCGGCTACCGGCATATAGCCAAGAGCAGCGACGAGCTCGAGAATGGACTCGAGCTCGTCGAGAGAGCCGCGCGCGATGTCGGCGTGCCGGCGGAAGTTGCCCTTGCCGCGACGCGCCGCGCCTTCGGCGAGGTTCAGGGCGACGCTGGCGGCCGCACGACGCCATTGGACGGCCAAGGAGAATCGTTCGTCCGCTGGAAGCTTGCCTATCGCGCCGCGTGACAGGACCGCAAAGCGAATCGCTTCCTGCCAAGCGCGTAGCTCGCGAAAGTTTCCCA
>CBFHAJ010000033.1:0-27151 GCA_965653495.1 uncultured bacterium
GCCCGACGGGCGTGGGAAAGACCGAGATCGCCCGGCGCTTGGCGCGGCTCGCGGCGGCGCCCTTCCTCAAGGTCGAAGCGTCCAAGTTCACCGAGGTGGGGTACGTGGGGCCCGACGTCGAATCGATGGTGCGCGAGCTGGTGGACGTGGCGATCAACATGGTGCGCACCGAGCGCGAGGACGACGTCTACCCCGAGGCCGAGGCGCGTGCCGAAGAGCGGCTGCTCGACATCCTGCTCCCGCCCACGCCGCCCGTCCCCCAGCCCCCAGTCCCGAGCCCCGGGGAAAAGGGGGAGGGGAGCAGGGAGAAGGCCCCGTTGATCGTGGTATCGTCCAAGGGCGACGTGACGCCCAAGACGCTCGAGGGCGACGAGGAGGCGCAGGAGCGCCGCCGCCGCACGCGTGAAAAGCTGCGCCAGCAGCTCAAGGAGGGAAAGCTCGAGGAGCGCGACGTGGAGATCGAGGTGCAGCAGCAGAGCTTCCCGATGCTCGAGATGATGCAGCCGCCCCAGGGCATGGAGGGCCCGGACTTCAATTTCACGGAGTGGCTGCAGGAGATGATGCCCAAGAAAAAGAAGCGCCGCACCGTGCACCTGCACGAGGCGCGGCGCATTCTCGTGGACGAGGAGCTCAAGAAGCTGGTCGACATGGACGACGTGGTGAACGAGGCGCTCGACCGCGTCGAGAACCACGGCGTGATCTTCATCGACGAGCTCGACAAGATCGCCGGGGAGCGCGGCACGGTCGGGCCCGACGTGTCGCGCGAGGGCGTGCAGCGCGACCTGCTGCCGATCGTCGAAGGCTCGACGGTGCAGACCCGCTACGGCTACGTGCGCACCGACCACGTCCTGTTCATCGCCGCCGGCGCGTTCCACATCTCCAAGCCGTCCGACCTGATCCCCGAGCTGCAGGGGCGCTTCCCGATCCGCGTGGAGCTGCAGCCGCTCACCGAGGAGGACTTCGTCCGCATCATGACGGAGCCCGAGAACGCGCTCACCAAGCAGTACGCCGCGCTGTGCGCCGCCGAAGGCGCGACCCTCGAGTTCACCGCCGACGGCGTGAAGGAGATCGCCCGCATCGCCGCCAAGGCCAACGAGCGCATGGAGAACATCGGCGCCCGCCGGCTCCACACCGTCATGACCAACCTGCTCGAGGACGTGCTGTTCGACCTCCCCGAGCTCGCCGAGAAGCGCATCCGGTTCGACGCGGCGCGCGTGCGGGACCGGCTCGCCAAAATCGTCGAAGACGAAGACTTGCGCCGCTATATCCTCTAGGTAGAATTAGCAGTCGCAGCTGTCATTTTGGCTCACCTTCAGGGCAATCCATGGCCAAACGGGACTTTCTCGCCGTCACCGACCTGACTCGGGACGAGATTCTCAAGCTGTTCGACCTGGCGGCCCGGATGAAATCGGGGGCCTACCGCCAAACCCCGCTCGCCGGCAAGACGCTGGCGATGATCTTCGCCAAGTCGAGCACCCGCACGCGCGTGTCGTTCGAGGTGGGGGCCTACCAGCTGGGGGGGCAGGCGCTGTTTCTCTCGGCGCGCGACATCCAGATCGGGCGCGGCGAGCCGATCCCCGATACGGCGCGAGTGCTGTCGCGCTACGTGGACGGGATCATGATCCGCACCTTCGACCACGGCGAAGTGGAGGAGCTGGCGCGCCATGCCAGCATCCCGGTGATCAACGGCCTCACCGATCTGTCCCACCCCTGCCAGGTGCTCGCCGACCTGTTCAGGGGGCGCGAGGCGGGGGGGGGGTGGGAGGGCAAGCGGATCGCCTGGGTGGGGGACGGCAACAACATGGCCAACAGCTGGATCGAGGCCGCGCAGGTGCTCGGCTTCGAGCTGCGCCTGGCGTGCCCGGAGGGCTACGAGCCCAACCGGTCCATCTTCGACCGTGCCAAAGGCGCCGGCGCGTGCGTCTCGATCACCGAGGTCCCCGAGGAAGCGGTCGAGGGCGCGCACGTCGTGAACACGGACGTGTGGGCGTCGATGGGCCAGGAGCAGGAGGCCGAGGCTCGGCGCAACGCGTTCCGTGGCTACACCGTGGATCGCGATCTCATGAAGCTCGCCGATCCGAAAGCGATCTTCCTGCACTGCCTTCCGGCGCACCGCGGTGAGGAGGTGGCCACCGACGTGATCGAGGGCGCGCAGTCGCGCGTCTGGGACGAAGCGGAGAACCGGCTGCATGTGCAGAAGGCGCTGCTCGCAACATTGATGGGTTAGGGATGGACACGCTCAAACAAACTCCCCTGCACAAGCTCCACGTCTCGCTCGGCGCCAAGCTGGTGCCGTTCGGCGGTTACGAGATGCCCGTGAACTATCCGGCGGGCATCGCCGCGGAGCACCGCGCGGTGCGCGAGCGGGTGGGCGTGTTCGACGTATCGCACATGGGCGAGTTCGAGGTCTCGGGTCCCGACCGCAACGCCTTCGTGCAGCAGGTCACGTGCAACGACGTCGGCGCGCTGAAGCCCGGACAGGCCCAGTACTCCGCGATCCTCACCGAGCAGGGGACGTTCGTGGACGACTGCGTGGTGTATCGGTTCGAGGACCGCGTCATGCTGGTGGTGAACGCAGCGAACATCGCGCGGGACTGGGAGCACATCGTGGCGCAGAAGCGCGGCGCCAACGTGCGGCTGCGCGACATCTCCGAGCAGACCGGGCTGCTGGCGGTGCAGGGGCCCCGGGCGGAGCAGCTGCTCGCGCCGCTCACGCCGGTCGGCATCGCGATGATTCCGTACTACCACTTCGTCGAGGGAACGGTGGCGGGGGTGCAGTGCTTCATCTCGCGCACCGGCTATACCGGTGAGGACGGCTTCGAGCTGTACTGCCGCGCCGGCGACCTGGAGACGTTGTGGCTGGCGCTGGTGGGCGCGGGCCGCGCGGAGCCGTGCGGGCTCGGCGCCCGCGACACGCTGCGGCTCGAGGCGGGGTACCCCCTGTACGGCAGCGACATCGACGACGGCGTGACGCCGTACGAAGCCGGGCTGGGCTGGATCGTCAAGCTCGACAAGGGCGCGCCGTTCATGGGGCTCGCGGCCCTGAAGCTCCAGAAGCTCAGCGGCGTGCCGCGGCGGCTGGTGGGCTTCAAGATGCTCGAGCCCAAGGTCGTGGCCCGGCACGGGTATCAGGTGTACGCCGACGGGATGCAGGTGGGGATCGTGCGCAGCGGCACGGTTACACCCACCGCCAACGCCGCGATCGGGATGACGTATCTCCCCACGGCGCAGGCGAAGCCGGGCAGCCGGTTCGCGATCGACGTGAGGGGGAAGAAGGCGGAAGCGGAAGTCGTGAAGTTGCCGTTCGTGGAGAGACATACGAAGAAATAGTCGGTGGAGGACGGTGGAGGGCGATGCGGATAGGAATACTCACGGTGAGCGATTTGGGCGCCCTGGGCCAACGGGAGGACACGTCCGGTGACGCGATCCTCGAGTGGGCCGCGCGCCGCGGCTACGAGGTCGCGGTGAAGAGCGTCGTGCCCGACGAGACCGACCGCATCGCGGGCAAGCTGGCGCGCTGGTCGGACTCGGGCGAGGTGGACGTGATCCTCACCACCGGGGGCACCGGGCTCACCGCGCGCGACGTCACCCCCGATGCGACCGAGGCGGTGCTGGAACGCGCGGCGCCCGGCATCGCCGAGGCGCTGCGCAGCGCGGCCGGCCGCGGCTGTCCCCGCGCCTGGTTGTCCCGCGGCGTGGCCGGCACGCGGGGCAAGACGCTGATCGTGAACCTTCCTGGGTCAACCGGAGGGGTTACCGACGGCCTCGCCGTTCTCGAAGACCTCCTGGACCACGCCGTCGACCTGGTGAGCGGCGCGAATACCACGCACCACGCACCACGCACTGACGATGCCTGACCGCATCCTCGTCACCACCGACGATCTCGAGCACGCCGTCCGCATCAACGGCGCGCTCGAGGCCGCGGGGTTCCACACCACCCTGGCGCACGGGCTCGACGAAGCGCGCCGGGGGCTGCGGCGCGAGCCCGCGCCCGACTGCCTGGTGGTGACGGGCGGGCTGCACGAGGCGGGCGCTGCCCAGCTCCTCGCCCTGGCGCGCGAGAGCTCGATCTCCACGCTGGGTCTCGTAGAACAGACTGAGCCGGACGCCAAAAACCTGGCCCGGCGGCTCGGCCTCACCGGCTACCTCGGCAAGCCGGCCGATCCCGCCGAGGTGACGTCCACGGTGCGCCGGCTGCTCGACCGCCGCAAGCTGCAGCAGCGCACCGGCATCATCGGCGAGTCGCCCGCCATTCAGGAGGTGCTCGTCAAGATCGAGCAGATGGCGCCGGTGAGCGCCACTGTACTGATCGAGGGCGAGTCGGGCACCGGCAAGGAGCTGGTGGCGCGCGGCATCCACGACCTCTCGCCGCGGCGCGGCAAGCCGTTCGTCGCGGTGAACTGCGCCGCCCTCCCCGAGACGCTGCTCGAGAGCGAGCTGTTCGGCCACGAGAAGGGGGCGTTCACGGGCGCCGCGGAGCGGCGGCTGGGCCGGTTCGAGCTGGCCGACGGCGGCACCATCCTGCTCGATGAAGCGGGTGAAATGCCGCCGGCGACCCAGGTCAAGCTGCTGCGCGTGCTCGAGGATCAGTCGTTCTTCCGGGTGGGCGGCACGCAACCGATCAAGGTGGACGTGCGCGTCGTCGCCGCCACGAACAAGTCGCTCAAAGAACAAGTCGCCATCGGCCGGTTCCGCGACGACCTGTTCTACCGGCTGGACGTGCTGCACATCTATCTGCCGCCCTTGCGCGAGCGCCGGGCCGACATCCCGCTCCTGGTGCGCCGCTTCATCGCGCAGTTCGCCAAGGAGCACGCCCGCCCGGATCATCCCTTCAGGGGCCTCACGCCCGAGGCGCTGCAGATCCTGGTGGACGCCGACTGGCCGGGCAACGTGCGCCAGCTGCGCAACCTGATCGAATCGATGGTGGTGCTGGCGCCCGAAGGGGAGATTCGCGCCGGCGACATTCCGCGCGATATCCGGGAGCGCGGCCGCGGCTTGCCGGTACGGGTGATGGGGGCCACGCGCGACGTGGCCGGTCAGGAGTTGGAGTTAATCTTCCGCAGACTTGTAGAGCTCAAGTTACAGGTGGAGGACCTGCGGCGGCGGCTCGAGGAGCGGCCGCAGCCCGTCGAGGTCATCGAGGTCGGCCCCGGGACGGCACTTAGCGCCGCCACGCCGGTCGAAGTCGAGCCCGCGTCGGAGGCCGAGGTGCTGTACCGGCCCGGCATGACAATGGCGGAAGTGGAGCGGGCGGCCATCGAGGCGGCGTTACGCGAGACCAAAGGAAACCGGCGCAAGGCGGCGGAGATCCTCGGCATCGGCGAGCGCACCCTGTATCGCAAGCTCAAGGAATACTCGCTAGCCTAACAAGCGTGCTCGTAAGCCCATGAGCACCTTGTGCATATTGACACAGTGTGATCCCCGTCACATGATAAGACGCCCTGTTTCCCCTTCTTTTCTAACGCACACGCCGCTGCGCCCCGGCCGAGTGTCCCGTGGACTTTAAGATCGATCGGGAGCTATGCGTGGCTTGCATGGCCTGCGTGCGCGTCTGCCCCGCCGATGCGGTCGCGGTCGAAGGCACCCAGGTCCGAATCGTCGACGAAGCCTGCACCCGCTGCGGGTTGTGCCTCCCCGCCTGCCCGCACAACGCCATCACGGCCGCGGGCGACGTGCCGCGGGCGCTGGAGCTGCTGCTGGGCGGGCGGGCGGCGCTGATCCTGTCGGTCGAGTGCGCGGTGTACTTCTATCCCGCCACGCCGGAGCAGGTGGTCAACGCCTGCTACGCCGCGGGGTTCCGGACGGTGCACCGGGGGGTGCTGGGCGACGAGCTGGTGGCCAAGGAGTACCTGGCCCTGTGGGGCGACAACGGCTGGGGCAGCATGATCCGCTCGACCTGCCCCGTGGTGGTCGAGACGGTCCGGACGCAGTACCCGGAGCTGATCCCCTACCTGGCGCCGATCGCCACCCCGATCGCCGCCGAGGCGCGCTACCTGAAGACGCTGTACGGGGCCGACACGCCGGTGGTGTACGCGGGGGTGTGCCTGACCGAGGGTGGCGGGAGCGGGGCGGTGGACGCCGCCATCACCTTCGACGAGCTGGCGGGGCTGCTGCAGCGCCGCGGCGTCAAGGTGGATGCGCAGGCGCCGTACTTCACGCGGGTGCCCGAGGAGCGGCGCCGCCATTTGAGCACGGCGGGGGGCCTGCCGCTGGAGGTGCTCCGCGAGGAGACCCAGGCGAGCCGCCGGTTTCGCAAGATACGCGGCCTGGCGGGCCTGGAGGCGATCGCGCACGCCGTGGCGGTGGACCGGATCGACGTGGGCTTCGTGGACATCCTGCCGTGCGAGGGGTGTCTCGACCATCCGCTGCTGGGCCCGCGCGACCAGCTGTTCCGGCGGCGCGAGATCGTGGGGGCGACGGAGCCGGCGCGCGCTCGGCTCCCGGTGGTGGAAGCGCAGGTGGCGCAGCGGGTCCAGGTGGCCGAGGCGTTTCCGATCCACCGCAACGGCCACGGGCCGGCGCGGCAGGCGGTGGAGGGCGTGCTGGCGGAGATCGGCCTCGCGCCCAACGGCAAGCCGTGGGACTGCGGCGCGTGCGGCTTCGCAACTTGCAAGGCGTTCGCGGTGGCGGCCGCGGCGGGGCGCACGACGCTCAAATCGTGCCCGCCCTATCTCGACAAGGTGGCCCGGCAGGCGCAGCTTCAAGCAGCGGTGGACGGGCTCACGGGGCTGGCGACGTACCGGGTGTTGCGCGACCGCCTCGCCAGCGAAGTGGCGCGCAGCGGCCGCACCGGCGACCCGTTCGCCCTGCTGTTCGTGGACCTGGACAACTTCAAGGAAGTGAACGACCGGTTCGGCCACGAGGCGGGGAACGAGGTGCTGAAGGCGGCGGCGCGGGAGTGCGGGGCGCACATCCGCACCACCGACCTGGCGGCGCGCTACGGCGGCGACGAGTTCGTGCTGGTGCTGGTGCGCACGGGGGTGGATGGGGCGGTGCTGGCGGCGGACAAGGTGCGCACCGGCGTGGAGGTGATGGGGAAGGAGCTGGGCTATCCCGAGGGGCTGGTGACGGTGAGCATCGGCGTGGCGGGGCACGTGCCCGGTGGCGAGGAGCCCCACGAGGACCTGCTGGTGCTGGCTGATCGGGCGTTGTACCGGGCCAAGGAGATGGGACGCAATCGCGTGTGCGATGGGAGAACGGTGACGTGACGTCTTCGAATCCTGCGGAAAGCACCGGCGGCGTCGCCCTGCCCATCAGTCCGGGGCAACCCCCCGATCCCTGGGGGGTGAAGCGCGCCGAGAATTTGATCTCCAGCCTCACGGGGGTGCTGTCGGCCCGCGTGGTGGTCACGCCGCTGGGCGAGGTGAGCGAGATCCACGTGCTCACCTCGAGCGACATGCAGGCCAAGCAGGTGGTGCGCAACATCGAGTCGGCGCTGATGGCGCATCTCGGCGTCAAGATCGATCACCGCAAGATCAGCGTGGCCCAGACGGCCGACGTGAGGCCGATCGAGCAGATGCAGGAGGAGGCGGTGCGCACGCGCGCCAAGAAGCGCGTGGTGATTTTCCAGGGGCTCGAGGTGCGGCCCGCGGAGCGGCAGCAGCGCGTGCTGGTGCGGGTGCGGCTCTCGTTCGAGGGGCGTGAGGCGGAGGCGGAGGAGCAGGGGACCGACACGATGCGCAACCGCGTGGAGACGGCGGCGCGCGCCGCGGCGCTGTGTCTCGACGAGCTGATGCCCGACAACTCGATCGCGCTCGAGGGCGCGGCGATCATCGAGGCGTTCGACCGCAAGTTCGTGCTGGTCGCCGTGCATGGCTTGGGCGGGCGCGAGGCGCAGCTGCTCACGGGCACGTGCGAGATCCGCGAGAGCACGGAGCGCAGCGCGGTGCTCGCGGTGTTGGATGCGACGAACAGGTGGACCGACGCGCGGCGCTAGCGCGTCGCGTGGGCGACAATGCAACACCATGTAGGACTGTCGGTTAGAAATAGCCTTTAACCTGTTGCACCCCCTCCACAAATCCTCTTGCGGGTTTCCCGTTTTAGTGGTATTTCGGGTTCTATGAGTTTGGCTCAGAAGCGCTATTGGGGCACGCAGCGTGTGGCGCGGGTGTGTCAGGTCTCGCCGGCGACAGTGGCGAACTGGATCGACCAGGGCCTCTTGAAGGGGCACCGCACACCCACGGGGCGGCGGCGTGTGGAGGCGGACGACCTCACGGCGTTTTTGCGGCAGCACGAGATGGTGGTGCCGCCCGAGCTGGAGCATGGCAACGGGCACGACGTGGTGGTAGTGGTGGACGACGATCCCGGCTTTTTGAAAGCGCTGGTGCTGACGATCGAGCGGTCGGATCTGGACGGGGAGGTGGTGGAGGCAGCGACGGGGGTGGACGCGCTGCTCGAGATCGGGCGGGTGCAGCCGTCGCTGATCGTGCTCGACTACAGTCTGCCGGATCTGAACGCGACGCAGGTGATTCAGCGGCTGCTGGAGCCGGGCCGCAAGCTCGACGCCGACGTGATCGTGGTGACGGGCGGGATGCCGGAGGCGGCGGAGCCGGCGCTGCGGGCGGTGGGGGTGCGGGTGATCGTGAGCAAGATGGCGGGGATGCCGGCGGTGGTGGAAGCGATGCGGGCCGCGTTGAAGCGGCGCAAGGTGGCGTAGCGGACTCACGGTGGAATCGCCCGCCGGCCGAATGGGTGGCCGGCGCGCACATAGAAGACACTTGGATAAGGGGCCCCCGGTCAACCGCTGCCGACAAGAGCGGAGCTGAGCGAAAAGTGAACGAGCGGAGCGTCGGGTGCGTCATAGCGAGACGTACCACTCCTAGCGGTCCACTGAGACTCGCAGTACTCGGAGGGGGTGACGCTCAATGTTGCATGTGCTCGCAGCGCTTTTTGCGGCCTTTGCGAGGTTGTTCTTCGCAGACGGCATGAACTCGTGGTAAGTGGGGGACTTGGGGTCCCCCTCAAGCTTAGTGAATCAACTACACAAAGAAGCATGAAAGACGACCGTCACAGGAAGGATTCGCTTTCGCCGCGGGTTTACCTCCTCGTGACGGTTGTTTCTGCGTTGGCACTAGTTGTCCTCTTCACCCTCGACTGGCAACTTCCCCCTTCGTCGCAGGCAAGATTCTGGAATGCGTTAGCCGCTTTCGTGCTGCTCTCGATTGTAAGCGATTCGCTCTTCTTCAGTATTCCAATAGCCCAAACGAATGCTTCGCTTGCGTTCATTCCGTTGCAGGCGGCCGTCGTACTGTTCGGCCATCCGTGGCCGATGCTGATTGGCGGCTTCACGGCTCTCATCGTCGACACCCTCATTCGTAAGAAGCCTGCCATTCGGGTTGTATTCAACACAGCCCAGTACATGTTGACCGTAGGCGTTGCGGGTTGGGTTTATACGACGCTCGGCGGGGCAGTAGGCCTGGATAGCTTTTCGTTCCTGTTCCTACCCTTCGTCGCTCTTGTCGTCACGTTCTTCTTGGTCAATCAAGGAAGTGTCGCACTCGCCATCGCGTTCAGCTCCGGGGTCTCTGTGCGGGAGGCTTGGGGTCGCCTCAGCGGACGGGCCCTTGTAAACGACGTGCTTTCTAGCACGCTCGCAATCTTGCTTGTCTTTCTCTACGTAAAGCTCCAGCTGCCTGGAATCGCAATCCTGGTCTTTCCGCTTTTCCTCGTCCGTCAGCTGTACCAAGTGAACCGCCAGCTGCAGGAGGAGTTGGAGGAAAAGCTCGAATTGATGGTAAAGGCTATGGAGGCCCGCGACCCATACACCTCGGGTCATTCGCGAAGAGTGGCTGAATACGCTCTCTCCATTGGAAGGGAACTCAGATTATCTGCGGATCACCTCGACGGAATCAAGCGGGCGGCTTTGCTACACGACGTCGGCAAGATCTATGAGGAATTCGCCCCTCTCCTGCGCAAGGAAGGTCGCCTGACTCCCGAGGAGCGGATCGTGATGCGATCACACGTCGTTCGCAGTGCAGAGCTCGTTAGTACGGCTGCGAAGCTCAGGGGATCCGTGGAAGCCATGATAAGGCACCACCACGAGAACTTTGACGGCTCGGGATATCCGGACGGCATTGCGGGCGAGGAGATTCCCATAGGGGCGCGGATCATCATGATCGCGGATACTCTAGACGCGATGACGACCGACCGTCCGTACCGCCGAGCCATGTCGTTCCCTAGGGCCGTCGAAGAGCTTCAAACCTTTGCGGGAAGACAGTTTGATCCCGCACTGGTACGGCTCGTTGCCGCGTCATCCAGCATTCGGCGCCTGTTCAGCCCGGAAATCCCAACCCAGGTGGTCCAAGCGCATCCAAAGCCTAGCTGGGCACACCGAATTGCCCGGTAGGGCTGCTTCTTAACCCGTAGGTCCGAAGGGGTGCATCGCGAGGGGCGAGTTGGCTGACCTCGAGCCGCTCTTGCTCCCTACCAAGAAGCCTTGTGCTGTAAGCGCTTCTCTGAGTCCGTAGGCTCCAAGCCCCTCGAAGAGCTCGAGATCTCGTCGCGTTTCCGGACTATGAGAACCGCTACTCTGCATCTCGAGCCATGCTTTTAAGGCGATGACCTTGAGGAAGGAGACCGGGTGGCAGCCTCGGAATCGCTCAAGGGCTGGATTCACAATAGCCCATGCGGCCCCGTAGCCGTCGACATGAGCTGCTCTGAAAGCCCTAAGTTTGGCTAACGTGGCTCCTTCTAGGACAGCAGTCTCCCGACCAGCCGCTGTAGATTCGGCGGTCGCGATCAAGTCAAGGGCTAGGGGCACGTTTCCCATCATGAGCGCGAGATTGGCGCCTTCGAAAAGAAAGTCCAATTTCGTTCGCCAAGTGCGCTGTCCTGCCATGTACCGCTTCGATAGCTCAACGTATTTTTCTGCCTCTTCCCGTCTGCCAGACAGCATGTACGCTTCGGCGACGTTCAGGTACGCGTACAGCATCCTTGGTTGCCCTGAAAGCGCAGCTCCGACACTGATGCTCCTACTACCTGTTTCAATCGCCTCCTCAAAGCGTCCTGACAGCAAGTAGAGCGCCGCTAAGTTGGCCATCGTTAGCGATACTCGCGAATCATCACCCATGCCCCTAGAAAGTGCTAACGCCTTGAACAAGGCTTCCTCGGATTTCACGAGATCGCACGCGTAGTAATAGCAGACTCCAAGTGCATTGTAGGCGCGTGAGAGCGCGACGCTGTTGGGTGAGTCATCGAGTAGTTGTATGGCTCGTCGTAGGCACTCCGCGGCAGCGCGGACGTCCGAAGCGAAATAGTTGCAATACGCAAGCGTGTACCAAACGGTCGGGAGAGCGCCTCCGGACGCGTCGCGGATTAGAGCCTCTACCTCCGTCTTAACCTCTCTAACGCAGGCCTCGTCCCCAGTTTCCGTGCCCAATTTGACGTATTCCAAGAAGGCTTGTGCCATCAACTCCGTGTCGCCTGTTGCCCGAGCCGTTGCCACCGCTCGTTCCGCCGCTGCTTCATACTCGGCTGTCGAATCGCTAGTCACTAAGTAGAGACAAGCAGCTCGTAGGCGAGCCGCTTCGGCGGCGTCCCGGGGTGAAAGTTCAGTGTCGTCGCAGAGCTCGTTAAGGATCGGCGCGGCCCGATCGGCCTTCGATTGGTCGAGCAACGCTTTGGCGAGTAGCAAACCTATACGACGCCTCACGGTGATCTCTTCGCTGCAAGGCAGCAGCGCGATGAGTACTCGCTCGGCTTCGTAAGGGGCGCCGATCGCCAAGGCCGACTCCGCCCCCGCCACTCCTGCGGTGAGGGCTTCGTGTGCCCCGCCACCGCGCAAGAAGTGCCACGCGACTTCCAGTTCCGCCGGCTGCTCGTGACGGGCCCGCCCCAGCACCTCCCCCACCCTTCTATGCAAATGCTGCCGCGCGGGACCGGCCACCGCGTAATAGGCCTGCGCCCGGATGAGTTCGTTCCGGAACTCGAGCCCGCCGTGAACCTCCCGGAAGACGCCCTCCTCCTTCAAGCGCGAGAGCGCCTCCCCCGCTGCCGCAGGTGAAAGGTCGATCGCCTCGTACAGCGGCAGGTCCGCGAGGCGGCGGCCGAGCACCGCGGCGAGGTCGAGCGCGGCACGCGTCGGGCCGTCGAGGCGGCGGATCTGGCGGTCGAACACCGCCCCGATCGCCCGCGGGATGCCGATGGTCGCGACCGGCTGCGTATTGAGCGCCTCGAGGTCGCTCAACAGCGAGCTCGAGCCGTGCTCGAGCCACTCCTTGGTCAGAAGCTCGAGAGCCAGGGGGTTACCGCGCGCCGCCTCGAGGATGCGCGGCACCGGCACCTCCGTGATGCGGCCTTCGCCCTTCACCACGAGGGTGCCCACGAGTTGCTCGGCCGGCGCCTGGGAGAGCGGCTCGAGCTCGAGCGTTCGCAGCGCTTCGATCGCAGAGACGGCGGCGAGGGCGCTTGGCGCCGCGACCGTGCGGAGCTCGTTCGATCGGGCGGTCACGATCAGCAGGAGCCGCGTGTGTGGCAGCTTGCGCGCGATGATATGCAGGATCGCCGCGCTGGCGTTGTCGCAGGCGTGGATATCGTCCACGACGAGGACTAACGGGCTCTCCTCGGTCGCGGCCTCGACTGCCTTCAGGAAGGCATCCGCGAGGCGCAGCGGGATCACTTCGGCCGACCACTCGGCAGGTTTGGGCACGCCGGGGAACACCTGGAAGATCTCCGGCGCGATCCGGGTGAGCTCGCTCAGGGCTTCGGGATCGGCGCCGCCGATGGCGCGCTGTTGCGTAAGCTGTCGGATAAGTTCGGCCAGCACTGCGAAAGGCAGCTCGCGCTCAGCGTCGTACGCCTGTGCCCGCGCGATGGCCGCGCCCTCCATCTGGCACGTCGACACGAACGCGTTCGTGAGCGTGGTCTTGCCGATGCCCGGATCGCCCAGCAGCACGATGATCCGCGGGAGACGCCGCCGCACCTCGAGCCACGCATCGTACAGTCGAGAAAACTCGCGCTCCCGCCCGATGAGCGTCTCTGCCTCGAAGCGGCGCTCGCGCCGCTCGGACACCTGACCCGCAGCCGTAGGCCGGGGGGTCGCTCGCCGTCCTTCCCGGAGCAGGTCCGCGATGCGCGTCAGGTCGGCGCTCGGCTTTGCGCCGAGCTCTTCAGCCAGCCGCGCCTCGAAGCGGCCGTAGACCTTGAGCGCGTTAGTGCGATCGCCCACCCACGCACGTGCTTCGATCAGGCCGCGGACGGCGTCCTCAGAAAGGGGATCGAGGTCGAGTAACACATGCGCGTGCCGCTCCACCGTCGCGAAGTCGCCGACGCGCCGTCCGGCGTCCATCTGCTTGACGAGGCAGTCACGGATCCGTGGCATGAGCTTGGCGCGCCACTGATCCTTCCACTGCTCGAACTGGACGGCGCCGGGCACTTCGAAGCCGTCGAGGAACGGTCCGCGGATTTCGGCTTCACAGGTGTCGAGTTGTCGCACGTCGGCGTCCACGACCCCCGCGACCAGGGCGATCGACGCTCGTTGCACCACGAGGTGCTCGCGCCCGACCTTCTGCTTCAGGACCGTGAGAGCCTGCGCCAGCGAGTGGCGCGCGCGGGGCGCGGGCACATCGGGCCACAGCAGGTCCATCAGGTAGTCGCGCGTGAACCTGCGCCCTGCCTCCGCCGCCAGCCGGATGAGCAGCGCGAAATGTTTGCGGGTCCGGAATCGAACATGCTCCCCCGCGTGGGTGAGCAGGAGGGGAGCGCCCAGACTGAGGAGATGCAGATGCGGCGCCAACGGACGACTCGCAGCGTTTCGGAATGCTACTATTAGGCAGCATGTTCAACATGCTGTCAACACGTTGGCCCGTGGCTGGTTAGCCTCGGCTTAGCGGGCCAAACCGAGCGACGGTCAACCGGGTGGCAGGTGGGTGGCAACGTCCGGCGGTGCACCGGAATCGCGCCCGAGGGTGTTTTCGAGTTACGTCATTTCAGAACAGCTGCGTCCACCCCCGAGACCGCAGTTGCGTAACCACCGCGGTCCTGTCGAACGCCCTGACGATCGCGCACTTCGAGTACTGGATGCCGGTGCTACCGGTGAGGCTGTTGGTCGTGTCGGCTACGGTTGCCGAGTCCTGCACCAAGACCGTCCCCCAGAACTGGGCCGGGTTGCCGCGCTTCCGCTCGTGACGCCGCACCGCCTCCATCCCGGACCCCACCCCGACGCGAGACTCACCTAGCAGCCGCGCCTCGAGATGCGCGCGATCGCTTCCTGCAGCCCGGCGTTGGCCTCCACCACTAGTACCGATATCGGTGCGCTGTCCCTCACTTCGCCTACAGTTATCTGTTGCTGTGGAAACGCCCGCGTCGCGGTCCTGCCTAACGATGGGTCTCTGTGTGTAGGGTCACAGACTTCGTGGTCAACGACCGCTGGGCTGTAGCGAATCATCGACTGTTGTGGCGCACCATCGGTCATAACACTGCTCGTGTGATCCAGGTGTCCTCTGTTGCCGAATGCGCACAGGGTTTGCAACCGTGCCGCAGCCCGTCTGCGACGTGTATCGACCGCCATCGCGTCGCAGCAACGGAACGTCGTGCGGCGTCGCGACTGCCTCGGCATCGCGACGTCACGGAGAGATGTTCACCGAAGGAGGAGTCCATGATGTATCCTCGCAGTCTCCACTGCTCGCCGCCGCCTGCAGTAAGGCTCGTCGTACTGCTAATCGGAGTGCTGGCGTTGACCTCATGTCAGCCAGACCAGAGAACAGTCACCGGCGTGCGACACGGTCCCAACGCGGCTGTGGCACCAGCGTCGCCTCAGACGCTCACAATCAGTCCAAGCGGAGACACGTACCTGAACATCGACGCGATTAACCACGACCCCGATACGACGCTAAACACGTATACCTGGCCGGCTAACATGATAGCCAACGCCATTGTGATGAAGTTCGATCTCGGTGCCATTCCGGCGGGAGCCACGATTTCTAGCGCAACTGTAAACCTCTATCTCGACTCTAGCGATGCCACGACCGACCTGACGTATACCATCACTGCGAACCAGATCATCCACTTCAACCCCGATGTTACGAGAGCAACGGGGCAAACGTACGACGGCGTCAATCCCTGGACCGCAAACTCGTGCTGCTCCGGTACTGGGGATTACCTGGCGCAAGCAGACATCGGCCCAGCTGTGGATACGAAAGCAGTCGACAAGACGATGGGATTCAAGCAGTGGAACGTGACGTCGATCGTCCAGGGTTGGTACAACAACCCATCGACCAACTTTGGCCTCCTCTTGAATTCCGATCCCTCGAAGGGAGCGGATCGCTTTCGTTTCTTCGTTAGCTCTGAAAATCTCAGAGTTCCTGGGCATCAGCCGTACTTGACCGTGGTCTACACGCCACCTTCAGGGATTACCTACTACCAGGTCAACTTCGCTGACCAGACGCTCGGGCCCCTGAGTTTCTACGATTGGAGCGGCAAGGGCTCGTACAGCTTTTCGACCGACTATGTCGATGCCGCGACGGGAAGCACTCATTCGGCAAAGTTCACTCTTCCCGCGATGCCCGTGGGCACGGATGGGGCGGCAATCCTGCAGTCCTATTTCGGGAACGGCGGGCTGGCGCAGTACACGACTGACCCCACGATCAATCAGGACTTCTTTGAAGAGGTGCGGTTCGTTATCGGCCCCGGAGCCTCGGCCGCCATCGGCTGGCCCGGTGGTTCCGGCAATTCCGCGAACCAGGGGTTCAAGACCCACAAGTCCGTCTATGGTCAAGCGGGCTCTAACACGAACGGGTGGGATATGGACATTGGGACGCCGCCGGACGGGCTTGCTCAAGGGATTGCATCCGAGGCGGAGCTCTGGGGAACGAGCGGGGCTGAGTATCAATGGCCGATGGCGCAAACCAGCCTGAACGAGGGCCAAGTCTACGACGTTGTCTATCGCTACCACCGCTATCCAGCCACGAACACGGGGACCATCGCGATCTGGGTGACGTTTAATGGCGTGACCACGAAGGTACTCGACTCGCCGCAGCAATCCTGGTGGGGAGATCGGCGCGGGTTGGTGAGCGGCGTCGCGAACGGTACCCAGACGAGCACAACCTTGCAGGACAATACGCAGAACTGGACTCCGAATCAGTTTGCGAATGATCAGGTTGTGCTCACCAGCGGCCCCGGAGGCGGGCTGACCCAGTACACTATCGTGTCAAACACGAGCAACACGCTGACGATCAGTGGCTCTTGGACAAGCACTCCTGCATCAAGCCAGACTACTTACACCGTTGATGTGCCCGGCAAGTCGTCGCTCTATCCTTTGACGCTGTTTAACGGTCTCGTTTATGGCAAAGGATTACTCGGGCCGCTGAACATCTATGTGCTCTTCACCCAGGCGACGAATTACCCAATTGGCCCTGCAACATCCAGCCCGTAACTGGAGACGGATGGTCCCGGCGGTGACGCTTGACGCCCGAATGGTCACGTCGCCGCCGGGGCGTCTGTCCGCTCCCTGCCCAGAACCTCAGAGCATGATCCCACAGAGGGGATCAAGTTCTTTTCGAGTTACGTCACTTCAGAAGAGCTGCGTCCACCCGCGAGACCGCAGTTGCGTAACTACCGCGGTCCTGTCGAACGCCCTGACGATCGCGCACTTCGAGTACTGGATACCGGTGCTGCCGGTGAGGTTGTTGGTCGTGTCGGCGACGGACGCCGAGTCCTGCACCAGGACCGTCCCCCAGAACTGGGCCGGGTTGCCGCCGCCGCCGCTCGTCCGGAGTGCGCCCCGGATGATCGCCACCCCGAAGAACTGGAAGCCACCCTGCACGCTCAGGCTCCCGTCCACGAGCAGGATGCCCTGACCCTCCTGGCCATTGATGACCGTGTTGGTACCAGTGATGTGGACGATCGGGAAGTACTGGCCGCAGGGACCCGTGGGATTGCTCGGGCTGCCCCAGTTGGTGGGCGCGGTCGTGTTGCACGCGCCGCCCACGGTCGCGGGCTCGATCGATCTCGAGAAGTTCTGTGCCGACAGGGTGATATCGGCTCGGCCCGCGAGTTGCGCGTAGGTGACGTCGCCGTACACCGAGAAGGCGCTGTCGGTCAGCGCCGGGTCGTTCAGCGCCGGCGGGTTCCCGGAGATGCGCGGGCGGTCACCCGGGTTGCCGACCTTCACGGTGTCGTTCAGCTCCATCCGGACGCCGACCCGCGTGCTGTCTGCGGGCGCGCAGTCGGTCCATCCCGGGGGGATGTGATCGCTGCCGTCGATGGTGGGCTGGCCGGTGAGCACGTTGGATCCACCCGATACGAGCGCGGCCGGCGGCGGGAGCACCAACGGCTTGGTGCGCACCAGCATCCCGATGCGCTGGCTCGCGCCACCGCCGCCCACCCGGCCGGCGAAACTCATCGCGTCCTGGGCGGTGATGTCCACTAGGTACGTCTCGTCGTTGAGCTTGAACAGCGCGCCCCAGTAGCTCCCCGTCCCGTTCGCGGACGGCGTCCGATTGATGGCGACCGTGCTCGGGGCCGGAGCGGGTGCGGGGAACGTGTACAACGAGTCATAGGTCCGCTTATTGGCGCTCCAGCCGCGGATGAGGTCGTACGCGCCCTCCTCCGCGACGCCGAACGACGCCACGGCGCGCCGCACGTTCTCGCCCACGCGCTGCTCCTGGAGGCCGGAGAAGACCGCGGCCGCGGTGGCCGCGCCCAGGACGACGAGCACCATGATCGCCACGCCCAGCGCCATGCCGCGCTCGTCTCGGAGAGTGTGCTTCACGGAGAGAACCTACGGACAGAGGCAATGCCCAAGGGCAAGTTACATGCCCCCGCCGGGTTAGCCCGACGCCGCGTCGGAATTACTAGCGCGGGGAAGGAAGGTCCGGCGGCGCACCGGAATCGCGGCCCCGCGACCGCGTCTCGAGCGCCTGCTCTGCCTCGGCCGGCCGCGCCACGTACCCCGACCGCGGCCGGCGATGGCTGTCCACGATCGCGCTGATCCGGCGCCATAGCTCCGCCAGCGACAGCGGCTTGAGCAGCAGGTGCTCCGACTCGATGAACACGCTCATCCCCTCGGGGGCGGGGCGCGGCTTTACCGTGATCATGATGAACCGGCCGCGCAGATCGGGCCGCACCTGCACCGCCGGCTCCCACAGTCCGAAGGCGTCGCTCACGATCACGTCGAACAGCTGCCGCCGCACGGCCTCCAACCCCGACCCCACCCCCGACGCGAGACTCACCCAGCAGCCCCGCGCCTCGAGAAAGCGCGCGATCGCTTCCCGCAGCCCGGCATTGGCTTCCACTACCAGGACCGAGATCGGAGCGGCGTCGGACATATCCCAGAGAGTTCGGTTGACGGCGTGCGCCGTGTCCCACGCTAGGCAACCGGTGTGCCAGATGGCAACCGCATTGCGGCGTGCTCGCGGCGGGCGTTAGGCGGCTCGTGCCGTCGTAAGTCAGTGCAGCGCGTGCGCACTCAGACGCTTCATAGCGGTGCGTTTAGTGTTGCGGCCCATCGACACGCCCGGCGCTGGTCAATCCCGCTCGGCCGCGTTACAATCGCTCGCCACCGTCTCCATGGAGCGACTATGGCGTCACGATTCGTCCTCCTGCGCCTCGCGGCGGCAGTGTGACTGTCTCCGGAACGACACCCTCCCCGCCGCAGGCGATCCTGCGCCACCGCCCGTTCCGCACGCTGTGGATCGCGCAGTTCGTCAGCATCTTCGGCGACTTCCTCGCCCTGTTCGGCGTCATCAGCCTCATCACGTTCCGGCTGCATGGAACGGCGGTGAACGTCACCACCGTCACCATCGCCTGGATCCTGCCGCTCGCCGTCATCGGCCCCATCGCCGGCGTGTTCGTGGACCACTGGAACGTGAAGCGGGTCATGATCGCGAGCGACCTGATCCGCGGCGCCCTGATCCTGCTGCTGTTGGTGGTGCGGGACCTCGGTCAGATGAGCCTCATCCTCGCCACCATGAGCGTGCTGTCGAGCTTCTTCGTGCCGGCGCAATCGGTCACGCTGCGCACCATCGTGCCGTCCGAGCGGCTCCTGGCCGCGAACGCGATGCTCGCCCAGGCGTTCTACGTGGTGCGGCTGTTCGCTCCGTTCGCCGCGGGCGCGCTCATCGCCTGGCTGGGCGAGCGGATCTGCTTCTATCTCGACACCGCGAGCTTCGTGTTCTCTGCCGGCATGATCGCTACCCTGACCATCACGCGGCCGCGCACCCAGGGGGAGAAAACGCTGCGCTCGCTGTCGCAAGACTTCGTGGCAGGCAACCGCTTCATCTTCACGCACGCGGGGCTCACGTTCGTATTCCTGGCTATGGGCATCGCGATGTTCGTGATGGCCGCGTTCAGCCCGCTCATCTCGATCTACATCCGCGACGCGCTCCGGGCCGGCCCGTTCGTATGGGGCGCGATCAGCTCCATGGTGGGGATCGGCCGGATCGCCGGCGCGCAGGTGCTGGGCCGCATCCACACCCCCGGCTCCCGCACCACCGTCGTGCTGGGCGGGATGCTCGGCCTGGGCGTGGCAGCGGCGCTGCTGGGCGCGTTCCGCAACATCCCGCTCGCCGCGCTGAGCACCTTCACCATGGGTTTAGCGATCTCGTTCGTGCTGGTGCCGGCGCAGACCCTCTCGCAACAGGAGACGCCGCCGGCCCTGATGGGCCGGGTGTCGAGCACGTTCATGTCGCTGGTCTCGCTCGCCCAGGTGCTGGGCCTGCTGCTCTCCGGGTACCTGGCGCAGGCGCTGGGCATGCGGGCGCTGTTCCTCGCGTGCGGGGCCGTGCTGGCCGTGGTGGCGATCGCGGGGCACGTGTGGATGCGGGAGCGGGGTGCGCTGGCAAACGCCGCGCCAGCGGCGCCATAGTCCGGCGGCCGGGACCAGAGACCCGCGACCGGGTGACGATGGTCACGCCCGAAACCATAGCCGCCTCCGACTATTCGGGACGCACGGAAGAGGAGGTTCCATGATGGGAGGACAATGGGCGCGGCTGCGCGCCGAGGCGAGCGTCCCGCTGCGACGCGGAGCATGGTATCGCGTGCTCCGGGTCACCCCGACAGATGCAGTACTCGATGTGAATCAACGTCCGATCAACGTCCCCAAGCCGGCCCTGCACCTGACCCCGCGGCCCCCTGCCGTGTGGGAGGTCGTGCCGCGGCCGCCCAACGCAAAGAACCTGCCGCAGAGCTGGGGCGCGCGGTATTGCGTGTGCCCGAAGTGCCGCCAGCGGTCGTCGCTGCCGAAGGGCCCGACGGCGCTGCGCTGCGTCAAGTGTAACGGCGTGTTCGACGTGGGATGGGGCGGGACGGCGTACGAGTAGGGTGTGTGACCCCGGGGACCCCGGGCATGGCCCCGGGGTCGGTCGACCCCAGCTCTTTCTGAGCCCCACGGTTTTTGCAATGACTTCGTAATGGCGTGTGCAAGCTCCCGTCATTCGGACGTCCTAGTGTAGAGTCGTCACAAGCTGGTGGAACCTATGTACAACGCGTTGCTGGCAATCGTGCTCGCGGTCCAGGCCCCTGCCCGCGACTCGGGCGCGACGCTCATCGGGCAGATCCGCGATGCCAAGGGGGCTCCTGTTGTAGGAGCGCTGGTCGAGGCGATCGATCACCAGATCGGCGCCTGGGCCGACAGGAGGGGGCAGTACCGGCTGCGCGGCCTGCCGTTCGGCGCGGTCCGGGTGCAGTTGCGGGTTCTTGAATACGACCCCATCGACACGACGCTCACGCTGCGCCGCGGCACGCCCGTCGTCTGGAACGTCGTGCGACCCACCGATCCCGAGTTGGTCGACGTCGAGCGACTCGATTCTCTGCGGGCCGTTGCCGGCCAGCTCGACAGCGTTGCCGCCGGCCTCGTTTCCACGGATACGTCGTCCGGGTTCACGTACGAGCGGTTTGGCATTCGGCTGCTTCGTGCCGCGATCGACAGCACCAGCCGGGACACCAGTCGTGTGCTGTCTCCCCTCAGCGCGGGCCAGGCGCTCGCCCTTGCGCTGGGGGCCGCGAGGGATTCGACGGCGCTCGCGATCGCCCGCGGACTGAGCCTGGGCTCCTTGGGATCGGACAGCCTCGCGTCCCGGAGTAAGCGATTCAACGGCGCGGTGCGGGCCCGCCGGGACATCACGCTCAAGATCGCGAACGCGCTGTGGGTGGACACGAGCGCGACGCTCCAGCCTGCGTTCGCCAGCTGGGCCCAGACCTGGTACGGCGCCGCCGTGCGGCGGCAGCCACTGCGCGTCCCGGAGGTGGTGCCCATCGTGAACCGCTGGGCCGACAGCGCGACCGCTGGCAGGATTCAAAAGATTCGGGAGAAGCCGTTCCGCGATTCTACCGTCGTGGCCCTCACCAACGCCGTCTACTTCAAGGGGAAGTGGCTCGAACCGTTCGACTCGTCGCTCACGCAGGAGCGTGCGTTCACGACGTCAAACGGGTCGCGTGTGACGGTGCCTACGATGGAGGAAACGGGGAAGCTGGCCTATCGGCGGAAGCCGGGTTACCAGGCTGTTCGCCTCCCGTACGCGGCCGGCTTGACAGCGGTCTATCTGGTGCTTCCCGACTCCGGCGTGAGCGCGATGACCGTGCTCGACGAGTTGGAGCGGACCGGGTGGCCGATCCCAGATCGTACTGAGACGAGGGAAGTCCAGCTCCGGCTCCCCCGACTACGCGTCGCGCAGGCGACCGACTTGCGGCCGGCCTTCACGGCGCTCGACATGGGGATCCTGTTTGATTCGGCTCGCGCCGATTTCAGCGGGCTCATCGTGCCTCGACCGGAGCGGCCGCCGCCGTGCCCCCCGCTGTCGAGCGGCGTACATCCCGGCGATTGCACCCGCATTCGGGTGTCTGACGCAGCGCAACACGTCTACCTGATAGTCGACGAAGCCGGTACGGAGGCCGCAGCAGTCACCGCGTTCGGTTTCGGGCTCGCCATAACGTCGGCCCCTCCACCGCCGATCAGGTTCTTCCTGGACCGTCCCTTCGTGTTTGCGCTGCGAGATGAGAAGACGGGGACCTTCTTGTTTCTGGGCTATATCGCCGCTCCGCAGCAGTAGCGCTACGCAGCCGTCCCTTACGGGCGTCGGCGCGTCGGCTTGCGGCAGATCGGGCACGGCCCCATCTGCGGCTCCTGGCCGAGCACCAGCTGTACCGGGCCGAGCGTGACGGCGGTATCGGTGAGGGTGACGGTGAGGGTCATGGTGTGGCCGTCCGTGGAGCCGAAGAACCGCGCCGGATGGTCGGGGCCGCGGGCCACGGGATAGAGCGTGATGTTGTAGCGTCCGGTCGCGTCGAACCGGCCCTGCGGATCAGCGACCAACTCGGCCTTGGTGTCACCCGCGGTGCAGCCGATGTGCACGTGGGCGCTCGAGTCGCTCGCGATCAGCCCGGCGTTGACGCCGCCCCAGGTGCCCTGAATCGGGCCGGCAGCAGGAGGGCGCGGTCCCCCGACATTGCAGTCGCGGATCAGGAACACGGTCAGGCTCGCCAGCATCACCCGGTTCATGGACCCTTCCGGTCGAACAGCGGTTGCAGCCCCTGGGCGGGCTCGAGCTTGGCGTCGCTGAGGTTCGCGAGTATGGCGACCACGACATGCGAGTCGCGATCGAGACCGAACGCCGCCGTCCCGCCCACCGACCCACCCCCATGGTATACCCAGCGATGTCCCAGCGAGTCACTGCCGATGAACCAGCCCACCCCGTATCCGGTCGGCTCGCCGCTGGTGGTGTGCTGCGATGTGAACAGCAGATTCAGGGTCTCCGCCTTCAGGAACCCGGGTTCGAGCAGCGCCGACCCGAACGTCACCAGGTCCTCCGCGGTCGACACGAACCCTCCCCCCGCCCACTTGTAGCTGTTGTCGACCGGCGGGGAGACATGGAAGCCGCCCCCCTCGCTGTCCGCATCATAGAAGTGCGTGCGGTCGGGCATGAGGCTGTCGGCCCGATCGGGCGCGGTGTGCGTCATGCCGAGGGGGCGGAACACGTGCAGCGACATGTAGTGGAGGAAGTTGTCCCCCGACGCCGCCTCGACCACGGCCGAGATCAGGTTCCAGCCGTAGCTCGAATAAGAGAACCTGGTCCCCGGTTGGAAGAGCAGCGAGTCGCCCTGGAAGATCGCGAGCCCCGCGAGCACGGTCGCGTAGTGGCGGTTGCTGAGGAACTCGTCGTCCTTGTAATGGCGAATCCCGGCGAGGTGGCCCGCCAGCTCACGGGTGGTGATGGGATAGCCCTTGTCGGGAAATGAGGGGACGTAGCGCTGCACGGGGACGTCGAGATCGAGCTTGCCCTGCTCGTACAACAACGCGACCGACGCTGCCGTGAGCGGCTTCGACACGCTACCGATGCGGAACTGGCTCGCGGCGGTGACCGGCGTGCGGTGCTCCAGATCGGCGTACCCGAACGCCTCCGACCACACGATTTTGCCGTTGACTGCGACGGCGACCTGCACGCCGGGCATCTTGGGCAGGAGCTGCGTGCACACGATCGTGCGGCCGCGCGCCGCGGCCGCGACGTACGCGGGTGCGACCGGCGCGGTGAGCTTGGAGACGCACGGCTGCTGCGCCTGAAGCGCGGCGGCCAGGGCGAGCAGCCCGGCGAGCGTCACCGGGCGAGCCAGGCGCCGGCCTTGAGCAGCTCCGCCACGATGTCGGGCGCGGTGCGTCCCGCCGCCTCGGCGGCGAAGTTGATCACCAGCCGGTGGGTCAGCACCGTGGGCGCGACCGCGCGGAGATCGTCCTCGTCGGGCATGGGCCGGCCGTCCAGCGCGGCGCGCGCCTTGGCGCCGAGGATGAGGTACTGCGACGCGCGCGGGCCTGCCCCCCACGACACGAACTCCTTGATGAACGCGGGCGCCTCGGCGTCGTCGTTGCGCGTCATGCGGACCAGCGTCACGGCCGCGCGCACCAGCGGCTTGGGCACGGGGATGCGGCGCACCAGGTGCTGCAGCGCCAGCACGTCCTCGGCGGTGAGCACCGGCTTGATCTCGGCGGCCAGGTCGCCGGTGGTGGACTCGACGATGCGCTCTTCTTCGTCCTTGGTGGGGTAGCCGACCCGCAGCTCGAACATGAAGCGATCGAGCTGCGCCTCGGGCAGGGGATAGGTCCCCTCCTGCTCGATCGGGTTCTGGGTGGCGAGCACGAAGAACGGCGCCGGCAGGGCGTGGGTCTGCCCCGCGGCGGTCACCTGGTGCTCCTGCATCGCCTGCAGCAGGGCGGCCTGGGTCTTGGGCGGCGTGCGGTTCACCTCGTCGGCGAGCACGATGTTGGCGAACACGGGCCCGCGCACGAACCGGAAGCCGCGCTTGCCGCTGGTCTGGTCCTCTTCGATGATCTCGGTGCCGGTGATGTCGGAGGGCATGAGATCGGGGGTGAACTGGATGCGCGAGAACTTCAGGTCGAGCGTCTGCGCCACCGTCTGGACCATGAGGGTCTTGGCGAGCCCCGGCACGCCGAGCAGCAGCGCGTGGCCGCCGGAGAAGACGGCGGTGAGGATGCCGTCGAGCACGGTTTGCTGGCCCACGATGCGGCGAGACACCTGTGCGAGCAGGTCGGCCCGTGCGGCGCTTAAGCGCTCGAGCAGCTCGACGTCGCCCGGCGCGGGAGACGTGGAACGTGGCACGTGCAACGGGTTGGGAGTGGGGGTCATTGGGTCGTAGGTTACCACATCATACTCCCAAGCGCCACATAAAGTTGCGGGATTTTCAGTTTGCTTGCGAAATTTTTCACAAGCGGGTAGTTTTGCGCCGTGCCGGGGCCGCTCCGCTACACCGGGCTCGGGATTCAACTTGCGGTCACTATCCTTGTCTGCGTCCTGCTGGGACAATGGGTCGATCGCAAGGCCGGAACAGACGGCGTGTTCACGATGGTGGGCGCATTGCTCGGCTTCGGCGGCACGCTGTACTCCCTGATACGCGAGCTGTCGCACAGCGACAAGAACGAGCAGTGACCACGCGAGGGCGCTACGTCTCAGGGTTGGTTGCCGTCGCCGCTGCGGCCTTCCTGGCGAGCTGGGTGGCGCAGCCCGAAGTACGGAATGGCATGTGGGTGGCGTCGGGCATCGCGCTGGCGGTGCAGGGCCCGTTTGGGTGGTGGGTGTTACGGGCAGTAGGCACGGAGCGGTTGCTTTTGGTCTGGGCGTTGGGCATCGGTACGCGGCTCGCCGTGGTAGCGGCGTGCGGCGCGACGATAGCGCCTCGGCTGGGACTTCCCCTCGCACCCACTCTGCTCACGCTCGTGGGTGCGCTGATGGCCGGGGTGGCGGTTGAAGTGATCGTTCTGCGAACCGAGGTAGGATGAGACGCTTGGGGCGGCTGCTGGGCTCGGTGGCGGTGCTCGTGGCGCTCGCGGGACGGAGCGTCCCGGCGCAAGATCGACCACCTGCGGTCCCGTCGAACGAGATCGATATCATGGCCCACCTCGGCAATTCACACACTATCGAATTGCCGTACTGGAAGGCTCCCTACTACAAGGAAGTCGAGCTGCCGCGTGTCGCACCGATCCGCTTTGGCGGCGTGAGCATCGACCTCTCGCCCACCAAGCAGGCGGTGTTCCTTACCCTGGCTGCGGTTCTCGTGGGGCTCGTCTTCCTGTACGCGTCCCGCCAGATCGCTCGAGCCCAGGCCGCCGGCCACCCACCACGCGGGTTCGCGGCAGCGATGGAGGCGACCGTGCTGTACGTACGGCAGGAGGTGATCCTGCCCAATGTGGGACCACATGGTGAGGGGTACGTCAACTACCTGCTGACGGTGTTCTTCTTCTTGCTCACCTGCAACCTCCTGGGCCTGCTGCCGTGGAGCACGACGCCGACGTCGAACATCGCGGTCACCGGCGCTATGGCGCTCGTATCGTTCGCGGTGATCGAGATCTCGGGGATGCGTACGCTGGGGCTGAAGGGCTACCTGCAGACGATCTTCTTTCTTCCGGAGGGCCTTCCGACAGCACTCAAGCCTCTGATGCTGGTGATCATGACGCCCATCGAGATCATCGGCAAGCTCGCCAAGCCGTTCGCCCTCGCGGTGCGGTTGTTCGCGAACATGACGGCCGGGCACGTGGTTGTCCTGGCCCTGATCGGCCTCACCTTCTTCTTCCAGAGCTACCTGGTCGGTGTGGCAGCGTCCTTCATGGCCCTGGCGATCATGGGGTTGGAGCTGTTCGTCGCCTTTCTCCAGGCATATGTTTTCACGCTGCTCACGAGCGTGTTCATCGGACTGATGCGAGCGGAGCATTAACGGAGCGACGCCGATCCGGGAGAATCGGCGCAGGGTTCCGCAACGCGCGGTAACGGATTCTCCCGCTCACGAATGGGAGTGTGACATCGTGGTCAACTTGCTTGACTTGCTCCAGGAGCCTGCGTCGGCTGAGGCGGCCGGCAAGGGGTACGCCTTAATCGGTGCGGGAATTGCTGCGGGGCTGGCGGTGCTCGGCGCCGGCATCGGCATCGGGCGCGTCGGGGGCCAGGCGGTGGAAGGTATGGCGCGGCAGCCTGAAAACAGCGCGCGCATTCAAACAGCCATGATCATCGCCGCGGCGCTCGTGGAAGGTGTGGCGCTGTTCGCCGCCGTCGTCGCGTTTGTCATGCAGGGCAAGGTTCGCTTCTAGGCCGAGCGGCATGCGCAAACGACTGGGGTTGGTACTACCGCTCGGGGCCCTCCCGTCGCTCGCGGTCGCCCAGGAGGGGGGAGGCGGGGGCGGGGGACCGCTCACGGTTGATGGCGGACTGGTCATCTGGACGCTTGTCGTCTTCGGGCTGCTGCTGCTGGCACTGCGACGCTGGGTGTGGCCGGAACTGCTGGACGCCGTGCGGGAGCGGGAGCGGAAACTGGAGCAGCAGCTGGCCGATGCGGAGAAGAACCGAGCCGAGGCCGCGGCGCTGTTGGAGGAACAGAAGCGAGTTCTTGCCCAGGCGAGAACCGAGGCACAGGACACTCTCACCAAGGCGAAGGCCGTGGCCGAGAAGGAGCGCGAGACCCTGCTCGCCAAGGCACGCCAGGAGTACGACGACCTGCTGGTGCGGGCGCGCAAGGAAATCGGCGTCGAGCAGGAGAAGGCGATCCTGGCGCTGCGGCGCGAGGCGGTGGACCTGTCGATCGCGGCCGCGTCCAAGCTGTTGCAGGCCAAGCTCGACACCGACGCCAACCGGCGCCTGGTGATCGACTATTTGTCGGGCCTGGAGAAGGAAGGAGCGCGGGGGGGGGCGTGAAGAAAGCCACCGTGGCGCGCACCTACGCT
>CBFHAJ010000034.1:0-26841 GCA_965653495.1 uncultured bacterium
AACCCGTTCGCCCCGCGCACCGCGCGCGCCAGGCGGTCGGCGCTCGTGGTGGGCGCGAGCAGTCGGATCCTCGCGAGCCGGCTCGCGTTGACGACCGCTTCGATCTTGGGATCCGCGCCGGCCGGGAAATCCGTGAGCAGCACGCCGGAGACTCCCGCGGCGGCCGCCTCCCCCACGAAGCGCTCGAGCCCGAACGCCAGCACCGGATTCAGGTACGTCATCAGGATGACGGGAATGGGCAGCGCCGCGCGTTGCACCAGGTCGAGCACGCCCGCCACGGTCATCCCCTGATCGAGGGCCGTCTGGGTCGAGCGCTGGATGGTCGGACCGTCGGCGAGCGGATCGGAGAACGGGACGCCGACCTCGATGAAGTCCGCCCCCGCCGCTGCGACGCACCGCAGCGCCTCGAGCGACAACGCCGGCGTGGGAAAGCCGGCCGTGAGGTAGGGGATGAGCGCGGCCCGCCGGGTGGTTGCCGTGCCCCGAATCGACCGCCAGCGTGCGGCGATCGGGTGCTCAGACAAAGTAGTCGGCGACGTTGATGCCGTACTTGAGGGGGTCGGTGACCTTGACGATGGTGCGCGGGAAGTTGCCCTGACCGTCCCGCTGGGCCAGGTCTACCAGAAACCCGGGGTGCACGAGTCCACCTTCGGGGGTCGTCACCACCCGCACCATCGGCCGGTGCACGTGAGTGACGTCGGGGTTGGCGCCGTGCACCACCGCCACCTCGTAGGTGTCGAGGATGACGCACGTGCCCACCGGGTAGATGCCGATCAGGTTGATGAACGCCTTCACGACGACGGGGTCGTAGCCGCGCCGCGGATTCTCCCACATCTCCTTGAGCACCTGATCCGGCTGAATCGGGACGGTCTGGTAGACACGCCGGCTGGTGGCGGCGTCGAACCCGTCCGCCACGGCGACGATCTTCGAATAGATGGAGAGGTCGCGCGGCCGCAGCGATTTGGGGTAGCCGGTGAGGTCGTTCTTCATGTGGTGCTCGTAGGCGACGATCATCCCGCGGTAGGGGATCTCGCCGTAGCCGCGCAGGCCGAACAGCGTGAGCACCCCGAGCCAGGGGTGCGCCTGCATGATGCGCCACTCTTCGTCCGACAGGCCGCCCTGCTTGTTGAGCACCTCGAGCGGGACGCGCGACTTGCCCACGTCATGGAACAGCGCGGCCATGCCCAGGTCGTACAGCTGCAGTTTGCTCAGGCCGAGCTTGCGCCCCAGGGCCACCCCGAAGATGCACACGTTGACGGAGTGCGTGAACGTGTACTCGTCGTAGTCGCGCAGCGTGGTGAGGCCCATGAGCGAGGCCTCGTTGTTGAGCACCTGGTCGACGATCGCCTGGACGGCGCGCTTCACCTTCTTGACGTTGGCCGTGCGGCCCATGCGGATCGAGTTGATGACTTCCTTCGTCACCGCCACCGATCGTGCGTAGGTGCGCTTCGCGGCCTCCTTCTGGCGCTCCTCGTCTTCCGCCTCCTCGTCGGTCTCGAGTGGCGGCTCCACGCTCACGTGCGTCACGCCGGCGTCCGACAGCTTCTGACCCAGCTCGAAGACCTTGTTGGGTGTGGCCTCCTTGGCGGCGTAGGAGAGGAGCAGTGAGACGAAGATCTGCAGCTGTTTGCGCTCCACGCCTTCATCGATCCGCACCGCGCCTACCCCGCACTGGCGCAGCACGCCGAGGATGTGGGAGAACGACGCGTAGTTATCGAGATCGAGGCGCAAGCGGGTGGAGTTGACGAAGATGAACTCCCCCTGGAGCCGCAGCTCCAGCTCCTTCTCCACGTCGAGCAGGTGCTGGGTGTTCAGCGCGAGGTCGTCCAGCGCCTTCTGCACCTGCGCGTTTTCGAGGGGATAGAGCTTGAGGGAGCGGAACGCCGTGTACAGGACGACGAGAAAGTCGCGTCCCGCGTGCCGCAGGAAGCCGTCCGTGGTCTGGACGGTCTCCGCGATCGACTGGCGCGGCGGAGGGGGAGGGGCCGCGCCGCTCACGCTCCCCCTCCCCCGCCCACCTCGCGCAGCGCCCGGCTCACCGCGTTGCGCACCCGCGGCTCCTTGTCCTGCGCCGCCCGCTCGAGCACCGCCCGCGCCTCGGGCGTGCGGATCTTGCCCAGCGCCATCGCCGCGCACGCGCGCGTCTCCGGGTCCTCTTTCTTGCCGAGCAGCCCTTTCGCGATCAGCATCTTGTCGAGCGTGGGGATGCCCTTGGCCCCCACCAGCGCGCCGTACGCCTCGAAGAACGCCATCTTCTCGGTGAGGTCGGCGTTGCGGATCTTGGAGCCGTTTACGATCGCCTCGATGCGGCCGGCCGCGTTGCGATAACCTCGCGAGCCCAGGAACCGCACCGCGGCGATGCGCACGTCGCGGTCCGCATCGTCGACCGCCCGCTCGAGCAAGCGCATCGCGGAGGGACTCGCAATGGCGGTCAGCGCCTCCACCACCGCGAGCTTGAGCCCGCGGTCACCCGACGCGAGCAGCGGCTCCATGCCGTCCGGGGCACCCGGCAGCTTGAGGCGGCCCGCGAGCCGGACCATCTCCAGCTGGGCGGCGCTGTCTTCGCTCGCCAAAGCCTGGAGTACCTGCGGGGCGTTGGCCTGCGCCAGCCGGGCGGCGGCGGCCTGCACGAGATCCTTCACCCGCTCGTTGTGGAGCTTGGAGATCCAGCCCATGAGGGTGGGCAGCGCTTCGGGGCTGAGCTCCTGGAACAGCTCGGCGAGCTCCTCCTCGGTGGGGTGCACCGCTGCCTCGTCGAGTGACTGCAGCAGCTGCGACAGGGCCTCGCGCTGCGACAGCCGCGCCGGCAGGCCCTCCAGTGTCTTGCGGTGCTCGGGGATCAGCTCGCGGGCCCGCTGCAGGATCGCGCGGGTCTCGCGCAGGATGTAGGCGACCGAACGGAAGTCGCCCGCGCCCAGCAGATAAGGAATAAAGTTCTCGACGATCGAGATCAGCTCTGCTCGGACCGTGCCGTACGTCTGCAGCTCGAGCAGGTCGAACAGCATGGACAGGACGTTGCGGCGCAGGTCCTGCGAGTACTCGCGGTCCACATCCTTCTTGAGGTACTCGACCTCTGCGTCCTCGAGGAAGTAGAGCGTGGTGTCGAAATCCTCGATCGATACGAGACCCTCGCGCTTGGGCGGTGCCTCCTCCTGCACCTGCTGGCGCATCTGGGTGGGCGCCGCCGACGGGATCGTCTCGCCCTTCTCGATGGGTACCGCGTTCTCGGTGCCGAGCTCGCGGAACGTGTAGTTGATGAACTGGAAGTCCTGCGCCCACAGCAGGGTGAGCAGGTCGTCGGGCGCGTCGGCCTGGAGGTTGCGTGCCTGCTGCAGCACCCCGAGGAACCGCACGATCTCGGTTTCCTCGACGCCCGGGCGGAATGCCAGCGAGCGGACCCCGTCCTTGAAGAGCGTCCACGCGATGCTCTCGCTGCGCTGCTCCTGGTTGTAGACGACGTTGTCTTCCCAGCGGAGCTCGGTCTCGCCGACGTCGAACACGAGGTCGTCCGTCGCCTGCCAGATCTGGCGGAACGAGGCCCGGATGTTGTCGACGGCGCGCTGATAGACGGGATTGTTGGGAAGGTAGAGCTGGGTGGCCCTGATCCCCTTGGACAGGACCTGCATCAGCTCTTCCACCTGTTGCGGCGGCAGCGCCAGCTCGGGTACGGGCGCGTTCGTCAGAGGGTGGCTCCCGTCAGTTCGGCGACCATAGCGACATCCTTATCGCCCCGGCCGCTCAGGTTCAACACGACGAGGTCGCCCGCACGAAACCTCCCCCGGCGACCCAGCACCCACGCGACGGCGTGTGCGCTCTCCAGCGCCGGCAGGATGCCCTCGAGCCGCGACAGGGCGGCGAACGCATCCAGGGCTTGCCGGTCGGTGACTGCCTCATACAATACGCGACCGCTGTCTTTCAGGTAAGCGTGTTCCGGCCCCACGCCGGGGTAATCGAGTCCCGCGGACACGCTGTGCGCGGGCTGCACCTGCCCGTCGCCGTTCTGGAGCAGGTAGCTGAGGCTGCCGTGAAACACGCCCGGCCGTCCGCGCTCGAGCGATGCGGCGTGGCGACCCGACTCGAGCCCCTCACCCGCGGCTTCCACGCCCACGAGCGCCACGTCGCGGTCGTCGAGAAACGCCGTGAAGATGCCCATCGCGTTCGAGCCCCCGCCCACACACGCCACAACCGTGCCCGGGAGGCGGCCCCAGCGCTCGAGCACCTGCGCCCGCGTTTCCCGTCCGATCACCGACTGCAGGTCACGCACGATGCGCGGGAACGGATCGGGTCCCACCACCGATCCGATGATGTAGTGCGTCGTCGTGACGTTCGTGACCCAGTCCCGCAGGGCTTCGTTGGTGGCGTCCTTGAGCGTCCGCGTTCCGGACGTCACCGGGACGACCCGCGCGCCCATGAGCTCCATGCGGTACACGTTCAGCCGCTGGCGCCGCATGTCCTCCTCGCCCATGTACACCACGCACTCGAGCCCGAAGCGCGCGCACACGGTGGCCGTGGCGACGCCGTGCTGGCCGGCGCCCGTCTCGGCGATGATGCGCCGCTTCTGCATCCGGCGGGCGAGCAGCGCCTGCCCGAGCGTGTTGTTGATCTTGTGCGCGCCGGTGTGATTCAGGTCTTCCCGCTTGAGCCCGATCACCACGCCCGCGCCGACCTGGGCGGCGAGCCGCGGCGCTTCCGTGAGCGGCGTCGGGCGCCCCACGTAGTCCTTGAGCAGGCCGTCCAGCTCGCTCCGGAACGTGGGATCGCGCTGCGCTGCTTCATAGACACGCTCGAGCTCTTCGAGCGCCGCCATGAGGGTCTCGGGGACGTAGCGGCCGCCGTACGGTCCGAAGCGGCCCGCGGTGCGGGAGCCGACCTCAGATGGCATGCGAGCCTCCGCGTTCCGCATTCTCTTTCAACTTCCCCTCCCTGTCCGCCGGACTCCCACCAGCTCCCTCACCGCCGCCTCCGGGTCTCCCCGCCGCGCCACCGACGTTCCCACGAGCACGAGATCGGCGCCGGCGGCCGCCAGCCGGTCCACGTCGGCACGCGTTTCGATGCCGCTCTCGGCGACCACCGGCACGGTCGCGGGGACCCGAGCCACCAGTCGCTCGGCCAGTGCCAGGTCGACCGCGAAGGTCCCGAGATCGCGACTGTTCACGCCGACGGCCGTCGGCTCAATTACCAGGGCCGCGTCCAGCTCCGCCTCGTTGTGCACCTCGGCCAGCACCGCGAGCCCCAGGCGTCGCGCCGCACGCGCCAGCGCGGCCAGCCCGGTGCGGTCGAGCGCGCGCACGATCAGGAGGACCGCGCTCGCGCCGGCCGCGCGCGCCTCGTACAGCTGCAGCTCGTCGAGGATAAAGTCCTTGCGCAGGAGCGGCACGCCCACACACTGCGCGACCCGCGTAAGGTCCTCGAGCGAGCCTCCAAAGTGGCGCTCGTCGGTCAGCACGGAAATCGCCACCGCCCCGCCCCGCTCATACGCCCGGGCGTGGTCGGCCGGATCCAGGTCTTCGCGAATGGCACCGGCAGACGGCGAGCGCCGCTTCACCTCGGCGATCACGCCCACCGCGGGGCCGGAGAGCGCGGCCGCGAACGGTCGGGGATCGGGCGCCTGCCTCGCCCGGCGCTCGAGCTCCCGGGCGCGCGGACGCAGGCCGGCGATGCGCTCTCGCGTAGCGAGAAGAATGGCGTCCAGCCTGGATTCCCGCATGCTTGCGTTCGGTCGATATTCGGGTAGATTACCCTTCGGTTTCCGTTCGGGAGACAGCGTGCCGCTCACTCGCCGTCAACACGAGATCCTCGATTTCATCTCCGGCCAGATCAGCGCGCAGGGGTACGCGCCGAGCTTCGAGGAGATCGCGCAGCGTTTTTCGTTCCGATCGCTCGCCACCGTGCACGAGCATCTCACCAATCTCGAGCGCAAGGGCTACATCCGGCGCGCTCACAACGAGAGCCGCGGCATCGAAGTCGTGCCCCCGCGCGGCCAGTCGGGTGCGAGCGAGCTGCCGCTGTACGGCCTCGTCGCGGCGGGCGAGCCGATCGAGGCGGTGAGCGGCAACGACACCATTGCCGTGCCCGACGACCTCATCCCCCGTCGGGGCCGCAGCTATGTGCTCAAAGTACGTGGTCAGTCGATGATCGACGAGCACATCAAGGACGGCGACTTCATCGTGGTTCACGAGCGCAGCCAGGCCGACAACGGCCAGACGGTGGTCGCGCTGGTGCAGGGCTCGAGTGCCACGGTCAAGCGGTTCTATCGTGAGGCAGGGGGATGGATCCGGCTCGAGCCCGCGAACGCCACGATGGCGCCGCTGCGCCTGAACGAGCGCGATGTCACGGTTCAGGGTGTCGTGGTCGGGGTCATCCGGAAGTACTAGTCGCCTGGCGCAGGCGGTCGAGCGCCGTCCGTCCCTTCCCCGCCCGCACCACGTCGCGGGCTCGCGCGACGCCATCGCCGTACGAATCCGCCAGTCCCGCGACGTAGATCGCGGCACCCGCGTTCAACAGGAGCGCAGCGAGCCCCGCCGCGTCCTCGCGGCCGTCACTCAGCAGGCGTTCGATGCGGGTGGCATTGGCCGGGGGCGCCGCTCCGGCAAGCGACGCGAGGTCTCCGACGGCGAGGCCGTAGCGACCCGGGTCGACCTCCCACGTCTTGACGCCCCCGGGCGACACTTCCCACGCGTCGCTGATCCCCTGGGGCGCGATCTCGTCCATGCCCACGCGGCCGTGGACCACGAGCGCGTGCTCCGCTCCCAGGCGCGCCAGCGCGGCGGCGACGAGCGGCGCTCGCTCCCGGTCCGCGACGCCGATCACCTGGCGCCGCACGCCCGCGGGATTCGCTAACGGGCCCAGCAGATTCATGACGGTTGGCACGCCCAGCTCCCGGCGTACCGGACCGGCGTGCTTCATGGCCGGGTGGAAATGTGGAGCGAACAGAAATGTGATGCACGCGTCGCGCAGCACGCGGGCCGCGTCGGGTGGCTCGAGCGCGATGCGCACCCCCAGCGCTTCGAGCACGTCGGCCGAGCCGCACTGCGAGGTGTACGAGCGGTTGCCGTGCTTCGCCACCGATGCGCCCGCGCCCGCGGCGACGAACGCCGCCGCGGTCGAGATGTTGAAGGTGGGGACCTTTCCTCCTCCGGTGCCGCAGGTGTCCACGAGGTGGGCCCCGTGGGCCTCGACGCGCACCATCGCCGCGCGCATCGCCTGCGCTGCACCGGCGAGCTCCTCGGCAGTCTCTCCCTTCACGCGCAGTCCCACCAGCAGCGCCGCGATTTGGGCGGCGGTTGCCTCGCCGCGCATCACTGCAGCAAAGGCGTCGGCCGTGTCGCGCTCGGTCAACGGCTCGCGGTTGGCGAGCGCGGCGATCGCGCGAATCAGCGGGGGCGGGAGGGGCGACGGCGGTGCGGACGCCAACGGACTCTCGGATTGAGGCGAGCCCAAAGGTACCCCGAAAAATCGCGCTTTGTCAAATGCCACAACGGGTTGCGTGACTTGATCGACCCTGCGGTATACCGTATCTTTCGCCCGTGACGCGCCGGCCCTACCTCGCCGTGGTCCAGTACGACGGGGCGCAGTTCACGGGCTGGCAGCGGCAGCCGGACGAGCGGACGGTGCAGGCCGAGTTCGAGGCCGTGCTCGAGCGGTTGATGGGCGAGCCGACGGCAGCGACCGGGGCGGGACGCACTGACACGGGTGTGCATGCGCTGGGTCAGGGGGTCGGATTCGTCGCCAGCGAGCGCTGGGCGGGCGACCTCGCGGGGATGCACCGGGCGCTGAATGCGCTGTTGCCGCGCGACATTTGGGTGGAGCGGCTGTTTCCGATGCGGCCCGGCTTTCACGCGCGCAACAGCGCAGTCGCCCGCCGCTACCGCTACGTGATCGGAACCGACGCCGCCGCCAGCTCGCCGTTCCGGCGGCCCTATGAGTGGGCGCTTGGTCGCCCGCTCGACGCGCAGAGTCTGGCCCGCGCTGCGGGGCTGCTCCCCGGGGAGCACGACTTCCGCGGCCTGGCCGCCACCGGGGCAGGCTCGGACCGGCCCCACTACCGCAGCCGCGTGGCGCTCGCCCAGTGGGCGCCGCGGACGGACGGAGCGGGGGGGGGGCTGACCTTCACGATCGAGGCCGACCGGTTTCTGCACCACATGGTGCGGTTTCTCGTGGGCACCATGGTCGACATCGCGCTGTGCCGGCGCCCGCTCGAGGATCTCCCACGTCTGCTCACCGCCGCTGACAATCAGGCGGCCAGCCCGCCCGCGCCGCCGCAGGGGCTGTACCTTGTGGCGGTGCGTTATCCCGCTGACCTCTACGCTGACGGGGGGGGACCCGAGTCATGAAGTTTTTCCTCGATACCGCGAGTCTCAAGGACATCACCTGGGCGTCCCAGGCCGGCTTGATCGACGGCATCACGACCAACCCGTCGCTGCTCGCCAAGCAGGCGGGCGACCTGGATCCGCGCGACGTGCTCAAAGAGATCTGTTCCCTGGTGGACGGACCGGTGTCGGCCGAGGTCGTGGCGGTGGACGCGGACGGGATGGTGCGCGAGGGCAAAGAGCTCGTGAAGCTCGCCGACAACATCGTGGTGAAGATCCCGATGCTCGAGGCGGGGATGGTCGCCGTGCGCCGGCTCGCCGGCGACGGCATCAAGACGAACGTGACGCTGTGCTTTTCGAGCGTCCAATGCCTGATCGCCGCCAAGGCGGGTGCGACCTACGTCAGCCCGTTCATCGGGCGACTGGACGACGTGGGTCAGGAGGGGATGGACGTGATCCGCGAGGCCCGCACGATCTTCGACAACTACCAGATGGCCACGCAAATCCTCGCGGCGTCCATCCGCCATCCGCGCCACGTGGTGGAAGCGGCGATGCTCGGTGCGGACGTCGCGACGCTGCCTCCCGAGGTGCTCAAGAAGCTGCTGCACCATCCACTCACCGATCGGGGGCTGGAGCAGTTCCTCGCCGATTGGAGCACGCTGGCCCCGCGCGCCAAGGCGCCGGTTTGAGCTACACGTCCCCGCTGTCCCAGCGCTACGCCTCCCCTGCGATGCAGGCCCTGTGGGGGGAGCGGCGCCGCATCGGCCTGTGGCGACGGCTGTGGCTCGCGCTCATGGAAGCACAGCGTGAGCTGGGGCTCGACATCCCCGAGCGCGCGCTCACCGAGCTGCGCACCCACTTGGACGATGCCGACGCTGAGCGCGCCGCGGAGCACGAGAAGCGACTGCGGCACGATGTGATGGCGCACATCCATCATTTGGGCGAGCAGGCGCCCGCCGCGCGACCCTTCTTGCACCTCGGCGCCACCAGCGCGTACGTCACGGACAACGCCGACCTGATCCTGATGCGGGAAGGCCTGCAGCTGTTGCTGGGCCGTCTCGCCGCCGTCCTGGTAGCGCTGGCGAAGGTCGCGCGGCGCGAGCGGGCCGTGCCCTGCCTCGCCTACACGCATTTCCAGCCGGCGCAGCTCACCACGGTCGGCAAGCGTGTGACCCTGTGGATGCAGGAGTTCGTGCTCGACGCGGGCGAGGTGCTGCACCGGCTGGACACACTGCAGTTTCGCGGCGTCAAGGGAACGACCGGTACGCAGGCCAGCTTTCTCGACCTGTTCGACGGCGACGACGACAAGGTACGGGAGCTCGACGCCCGCGTCGCCCTCAAGATGGGGTTTCCGAAGGTCTTCCCCGTCACGGGCCAGACCTACCCCCGCAAGGTCGACGCCCAGGTGCTCGCGACGCTCGCGGGTGTGGCCCAGTCGGCCGCCAAGCTCGCCACCGATCTCCGTCTGCTGCAGCACGAGGGCGAGATGCTCGAGCCGTTCGAGGCCGACCAGGTGGGCTCGTCGGCGATGGCGTATAAGCGGAACCCGATGCGTGCGGAACGGATCACCGGCCTGGCGCGCTTCGTGATCGAGCTCGAGGGGAACGCCTGGCACACCGCGGCGGAGCAGTGGCTCGAGCGCACGCTCGACGACAGCGCCAACCGCCGGCTGGTGATTCCCGAGGCGTTCCTCGCGACCGACGCGATCCTCGTGCTCGCCACCAACGTGGCCGCCGGCCTCGAAGTGCGCGGGGCGGTGATCGCGCGCCACGTGGCCGCCCAGCTCCCGTTTCTCGCGACCGAGCGCCTGCTGATGCGCGGCGTGAAAGCCGGCGGCGACCGCCAGCGGCTGCACGAGGTCATCCGTACGCACAGCCTGGCCGTGGCACAAGCGATCGCCGAGCAGGGTGTGACTAACGATTTGCTCGACCGCCTGGCGCGCGATCCCGCGTTCAAGGCGCTGGGTGTGGCGCTCGGCCCCGGCGATCTCGAGGCCGCGGCGTATGCTGGTCGGGCGGCGCAGCAGGTGGACGAGTTCTTGGAGCAGGTGCTCCCGGGCGTGCTGCGGCGCGTCGAGGCCGTGGCTCCCACGGCGGCCGCGGCGGAGGTGAGCGTATGACGGCGCCGGTCGTCGCCAGCGCCCTGCCCCTCCCGCTGTTACGCAAGGGCAAGGTGCGCGAGGTCTACGAAGTCGATGCCGCGACGCTGCTGCTCGTGGCGAGCGACCGCGTGAGCGCTTTCGACGTGGTGCTGCACGAGCCGGTACCGCACAAGGGCGCCGTGCTCACGCAGCTGAGCGCCTTCTGGTTCGAGCGCCTGGCGTCGGTGATCTCGAGTCACTTTCTCTCGGCCGACGCGGACGAAATCGTCCAGCGCGTGCCGGCGCTCACCGGACAACGGCAGGCGGTCGCCGGAAGGGCCATGCTGGTGCGTCGGACCACGCCCGTCCCGTTCGAGTGCGTCGTGCGCGGGTACATCACCGGCTCCGCCTGGGCGGAGTACCGGAAGTCGGGCACCCTCGCGGGCGAGCCGCTGGCAGCGGGTCTGGTGGAGAGCGCCCGACTCGAACCCCCGATTTTCTCCCCCGCCACGAAGGCCGACGTGGGTCACGACGAGAACGTGACGTTCGCGCACGTGGAGCGAGCCCTGGGGCGGGAGCGCGCGGACGCGCTGCGGCGCGCCAGCCTCGAGCTATACGAAGGCGGCCGCCGCTATGCCGGCCCGCGCGGCATCATCATCGCCGACACGAAGTTCGAGTTCGGCACCACACCCGATGGTCGGCTCCTCGTCATCGATGAGATCCTCACGCCGGACTCGTCGCGCTTCTGGCCGGCCGACCGCTACCAGCCGGGCAAGAGCCAGCCGAGCTTCGACAAGCAGCCACTGCGCGACTATCTCGCGGGCCTGAAGCAGCGGGGCGAGTGGGACGGGAACGCTCCGCCGCCCCCGCTCCCGGCAGCGGTCGTGCAGGCGACGAGCGAGCGGTATCTGGAGGCATATCGGCGGATCACGGGGAAGGATCTGGAGTGAACGCGGAACTCGGAAGGGGGAACGCGGAACAGCAGTGGAGAGTGGCTGGCCGAGCGACCTTCGTCCGTATGTTCCGCGTTCCGCGTTCCGCCTTCCGACTGTGGGGAGGGTCCGGGCAGTGAGACTGGCTCCGGAGGGTTGGCCGTTCGTGCTCCCCGGCTGGGCGCTGGTGACGCTGGGCGCGTGGATGGCTCGGGGCACGCCGTGGCTGTGGGCGCCGGAGGTGGCCCTGGTACTGCTCGCCACCTGGCTGCTGGTGTTCTTCCGCGACCCCGTACGCAGCGGACCGCGCGGTGAGCAGTACGTGATCGCTCCCGCCGACGGCAGGGTGGTGGACGTGCGGGAGGTCGACGAGCCGATGTACCTGAAGACGCGGGCGACGCGGATCTCGACGTTCATGAGCGTGTTCGACGTGCATGTGAATCGCTATCCGGCGGTCGGCACGGTCGAGCTCGTGCGCTACAACCCCGGTCGCTTCCTGCACGCCGCCTCCGACAAGGCGAGTCTCGACAACGAGCAGGCATCGGTTGGGGTTCGCACCGCACGGGGCCCACTGCTGGTGCGTCAGATCGCCGGGCTCATCGCGCGCCGCATCGTCACCGATGGCAAGGTCGGCGAGCGCGCGGCACAGGGCGCACGCATGGGGCTGATCCGGTTCGGGTCGCGGGTGGACGTGTTCCTCCCGGCCATGGCGGGTCTGGCGGTCCGAGTGGCGGTCGGTGACCGCGTGCGCGCGGGCGCGAGCGTCCTCGCGGAGTACGTCTCGTGAGGCGCTTCCCCGCTCCCTCCATGCGCCGCGTGGTGATCGTCGTGCCGAGCCTGTTCACGCTCTTCAACCTGTTCTTCGGCATCTGGTCGATGGTGCTGGCGTCGCGCGGGGAGTTCTATCGGGCGAGCTGGTACATCTTCTTCGCGGGGATCCTCGACACGCTCGACGGCCGGGTGGCCCGGCTCTCGAAGACCGGCACGCGCTTCGGCGCCGAGCTCGACAGCCTGGTGGACGTCGTGAGCTTCGGCGTGGCGCCGGCGTTTCTCATCTACCAGCTCGAGTTCGCGAGCGCCAGCCAGGCGGAGTGGATTTTCTGCTACTTCTACGTGATGGCGGCGGCCATCCGGCTGGCGCGCTTCAACATCACGCAGGCCGGCCGGGCGAAGAAGGCGTTCATTGGCCTTCCGTCGCCCGCGGCCGGCATGACGCTCGCGACGTTCTATCCGTTTACGACCACCGACCTGTATCAGCAGGTGTTCCGCGTGCTGCCGCGCCACCATCTGATGCAGCTCCTGATGATCCTGCTCACTATCCTCATGGTGAGCAATGTGCGGTATGCCACGTTGCCGCGGGCCGGCGTCCGCACGGTGCGCGGGATCCTGGGACTCGCCACGATTCTGTTCACCCTGATTTTCGGCATCCTCGAGCACGACGCGTTCTTCTTCCCGCTCGGGATCGCATACATCACATATGGCGTCCTGCGGGCGACGCTGCTGGGATTCCTGGTGGAAGGCGAGGATGATGAGGAGGCGGACATCGCGGGTCCAATCGTGATCACCGACAGCGCCGGGCCCGGCAGCCAGACGTTTGGCTCCCAGTCGCGCGGGGTCGCGCCGCCCGGAGGCGCGGGATGAGTGCGTTTCGTGTCGAGGTGCGTGTCATGCCACGGGCCACGCTGCTCGACCCCCAGGGGCAGGCGGTGGAGCACGCCCTGCACGCCCTGGGGTTCGGCGAGGTCGGTCAGGTTCGTATGGGCAAGCACGTCGTCCTGGAAGTGACCGCCGCGACGCGCGACGAAGCGCTCACCCGCGCGCGCGCCATGTGCGACCGGCTGCTCGCCAACCCCGTGACCGAAGACTACGATCTGGCGGTCGAAGGTGCAGGAGGAACCGTCCGATGAAGCGAGTCGCCGTGATCGTGTTTCCTGGCTCGAACTGCGACGCGGACACGCTGGCGGCCGCCCGCGAGGCCGGCTCGGACGCGTACTTCGTGTGGCACCGGGACACGACGCTGCAGCAGGCCGACGTGGTGATCCTCCCGGGAGGATTCAGCTACGGGGACTATCTGCGCTCGGGAGCCATCGCGCGATTCTCGCCGATCATGCCCGCGGTGTCGGAGCACGCCCGCGCGGGTGGAGCGGTCCTCGGCATCTGCAACGGATTCCAGATCCTGTGCGAAGCCGGGCTGTTGCCGGGGGGGCTGATGCGCAACGCCCGGCTCCGCTTCCTGTCACGGCCGGTGTGGGTCCGGGTGGAGCAATGCGACACCCCGTTCACCAGTTTGTACGAGCCCGGTGAGGTCCTCGAGGTCCCGATCGCACACGGCGACGGCCGCTACGTCGTCGACTCGACCACGGCCGCCGAGCTCGAGGCCACGGGCAGCGTCGTGTGGCGCTACGTGCGGGACAACCCGAACGGGTCGACGGACGACATCGCCGGCGTCACCAACGCCGGCCGCAATGTGGTGGGGATCATGCCGCACCCGGAGCGCCGCAACGCCCCGGCCCTGGGCGGTCAGGATGGAGCCCGCGTCTTCCTCTCCATGGAGGCTCGACATGCGACGCAGCACGCTGTGGATGTGCGCGCTGTTGACCATCGGCACCTCAGGGTGTAAGCAGGTCAGCGAGCAGTACGCGAAAATCAAGGCGACCATCCAGGCGAAGATCGCCGCGCGCCGGGGCCGTCCCTTGCCCGCCGCACCGCAGCCGGTGGCGCAGGCGCCGCGGCCCAACGCCGATACGGCCCTCGCCGTCAATCCCCTGTCGCCCACCACCAACCCGCCCGCTCCGGCTGCGCCACCCGGTGGCCGGCGACGGGCCGCGCAGGCTCCCGACATCGCCCGGCCCGCGCGCGATGTCCCTTACGACTCGCCCGACACGGGCACGATCGCTCCCGGGATGGGCGAGAAGGACATCTACTCGTTGTGGGGGCCGCCGATCGCGGTGCGCCACCAGGGCGACATGACGTTTTTATATTTCCGTAACGGCTGTGAGTACACCTGTGGTACCGAGGACGTGGTATTCCTGCAGAACGGACAGGTGGTCGACGCGGTGCTGCGCTGGCCCGGCCACGGCTACAGCGGGCAGTCGTCCTCGCCGGCGGCGACGCCGCCGCACGGCCCGGCCCGTCCGGGAGGCGATACGTTGAGCGTGAAGTCTCCTTCTACACGCTGAGGCACGTGACCGACAAGCCGAGCAGAAACGAAGAGGAATACTTCGCGCGGCGCGACGCGGAGCTGCTGCGCCAGCAGCGCGCCACGGCGCAGCGGGCGGCCGCCGAGGCGGAGCGGCGCGCACACCACATGAAGTGCCCGAAGTGCGGCTACGATCTGATCACGGGTGAGTGGCACGGGATTCAGATCGACCAGTGCACCCACTGTCATGGACTGTGGTTCGACGCGGGTGAGGCGGAAGGTCTCCTCGCCCACCCGCACCCCAACATGATCGCGCGGGTGTTCCGGGCGGTGCTGCGAGGCGTGGCTGGCGCGAAAGCGTCCGACTCGTGAGGAGAGCCCCCCCTCCATTTCCGGGCGACCCACCGATCACGCCGCAGCTCGTTCGCGACCACAACCTCACCGACGCCGAGTATCAGCGCATCCTCGCGCTGCTGGGCCGCACGCCAACGTTCGCCGAACTGGGCATCTTCTCGGCCCTGTGGAGCGAGCACTGCTCCTACAAGCACTCCCGCGCCATTCTCAAGACCTTGCCCACATCCGGACCCCAGGTCGTTCAAGGACCGGGCGAAAATGCGGGCGTGCTGCGGCTCCCCGACGGCTGGGCCGTGGCCTTCAAGATCGAGTCGCACAACCATCCGTCGGCGGTGGAACCGTACCAGGGCGCGGCCACCGGCGTGGGCGGAATCCTGCGCGACGTGTTCACCATGGGCGCGCGTCCCGTGGCCGTGCTGAACAGCCTGCGCTTCGGCTCACTCGACGACGCTCGCAACCGCTACCTGTTCGCCGGCGTCGTGAAGGGCGTGGGCGACTACGGCAACTGCGTCGGGGTGCCGACGCTGGGTGGCGAAGTGGACTTTGGGCCCAGTTACGGCGGCAATCCCCTGGTGAACGCGATGTGCGTGGGCCTGTTGCGCGAGCGGGATCTGATCAAGGCTGCCGCTCATGGCGTGGGCAACGTGCTGCTGGTCGTCGGGTCGCGCACCGGCCGCGACGGCATCCATGGCGCGTCGTTCGCGTCGGAGGAGTTGACCCGCGAGAGCGAGCGGCGCCGCCCCCAGGTCCAGGTGGGCGATCCCTTCACCGAGAAGTTGCTGCTCGAGGCGAGTCTCGAGTTGATCCGCTCGGGCCACATCGTCGCGATTCAGGACATGGGCGCCGCGGGGCTCACCTCGTCGTCGGCGGAGATGGCGGCGCGGGGCGGTGTCGGCGTCGAGATCGACCTGGCGCGCGTGCCAACGCGCGAGCCCGGCATGACCCCGTACGAGATTCTGCTCTCGGAATCGCAGGAACGTATGCTCGTGGTGGCGATGCCCGACCGCGTCACCCAGGTGCAGGCGGTGGCCGCAAAGTGGGAGCTGACCGCGACTCCGATCGGCCGCGTGACCGACGACGGCATGTATCGGGCGACGTGGCGAGACCAGGTGGTGGTCGAGATCCCCGGTCAGCGGCTGATCGATGACTGTCCCGTCTACTACCCGGAAGCCCGGGAGGATGAACAGATCGCGGCTGTGCGCCAACAGCGCCCGAGCCCCGATCCCCAAGCCCCGAGCCCCGCTGAAGTCCTGCTCCGGCTCCTCGACCACCCCCCCATCGCCTCCAAGCGCTGGGTGTACGAGCAGTACGACTCCACGGTACAGGCGGGCACGGTGATCGGTCCGGGCGGAGACGCGGGTGTGATCCGGGTGCGGGACGCCGGCTTTGGACTGGCGGTCACGGTCGACTGCAACAGCCGCTACGTCCGGCTCGACCCGTATGAGGGCGGCAAAGCCGCGGTAGCCGAGGCAGCACGCAACGTCGCATGCACGGGAGCCCGGCCCCTCGGCATCACCGATTGCCTCAACTTCGGCAGCCCCGAGCGTCCGGCCGTGTTTCATCAATTCACGGAGAGTTGCCGCGGGATCGCCGAGGCATGCGTCGCGCTGGGGACGCCGGTGACGGGTGGCAATGTCTCCTTCTATAACGAGAGCCCGGGCGGCGGCGTCGATCCGACGCCGGTCATCGGCATGATCGGACTGCTCGCCCGCGCGGACCGCGCCGTACCCAGCCACGCCCGCGCGACCGGCGACGCGATCTTCCTCCTGGGCGAGACTCGGGGCGAGCTTGGCGCGTCGCAGCTGTGGGAGGCCGTGCATGGGTTCGCCGGGGGCACGCCACCGCGCGTCGACCTCGCGCGAGAGCGGCAGCTCGTCGAGCTCCTCGTCACAGGAGCGGAGCGCGGCCTGTTCCACTCGGCGCACGACTGTTCGCAAGGCGGGCTCGGCGTCGCACTCGCGGAAGTGGCGATGTGCGGCCCGTACGAAGAGACCGGCTTCGGGCTGGATGTTGATCTTACGGCTTACGGCTTACGCCTTACGCCTCTCGAGCTGTTGTTCAGTGAGTCTCAGGCCCGCGCGGTCGTGACCAGCGCGCCCGAGCGCGCGGCGGCGCTGACCGCGCTCGCCCAGGAGCTGGGCGTTCCGGCGCTGCGCGTCGGTACCGTGGGCGCCCGCGGCGGCGCGCTGCGCATCCGCTTACGGGACGCCGCACTGGAGCACTCCGTCGACCGCCTGCGGCAAGTATATTTCAACGCTCTGCCACGACGCATGGGAGACTGACCGACATGTGCGGCATCATCGGCGTCACTGGCGTCCCCGACGCGGCCCGGGTCGCGTACCTGGGGCTGTACAGCCTGCAGCACCGGGGTCAGGAGTCGGCGGGGATGGTGGCGGTGGACGGCGAGGGCGTAGCCCGCTCGCACCGGGGCATGGGGCTGGTGTCGGATGTGTTCAGCGAGCGGGTCCTCTCCGACCTGGTCGGCGACGTGGCCATCGGGCACGCGCGCTACTCCACGGCGGGCAGCTCCGTGCTCGCCAACGCGCAGCCGATGCTGGCCCGCTATCGCGAGGGGCCGCTCGCGCTCGCGCACAACGGCAACCTCACGAACGCCGTGCCGCTGCGCGCCGATCTCGTCGCCAAGGGCTCGCTGTTCCAGAGCTCCTCCGACAGCGAGGTGCTGGTGCACCTGATCGCGCGCTCCGAGGCCCGCGAGCCGGAAGATCAGCTGCTCGACGCGCTGGAGCGGGTGGAGGGCGCCTACTCGCTGCTGATCACGGTCGGACGGACGCTGTACGCGATCGTCGACCCGCGCGGGTTCCGACCGCTGGTGCTGGGCCGGCTGGGACGGGGTTGGGTGGTCGCGTCGGAGACGTGCGCGCTCGACATCACCGGAGCGACGCTGGTGCGCGAGCTCGAGCCCGGTGACTTCGTCCGCATTCAGGGTGAAGAGGTCGACCACCTGCCCCGGCTCGCTCCGCGACCCCATCGCCGCTGCGTGTTCGAGCTGGTGTACTTTTCCCGGCCCGACAGCACGGTGTTCCACCGGTCGGTGGACGGCGTGCGGCGGGCGTTGGGCCGCGAGCTGGCTCGCGAGCATCCGGCCGCGGGCGCCGACTGCGTGTTCTCGGTGCCCGATTCGTCCAACGCCATGGCGCTCGGCTTCTCGCAGGAGTCCGGGATTCAGCTCGAGCACGCGCTGATTCGCAACCATTATGTCGGCCGCACGTTCATCCATCCCGCGCAGGCGGGCCGGATGGCGAAGGTGAAAATCAAGTTCAACCCGGTGCACGAGGTGCTCGAGGGCAAGCGCGTGGTGGTGGTGGACGACTCGATCGTCCGCGGCACCACCAGCCGGGCGCTGGTGCAGCTCATCCGCCAGGCCGGCGCCCGGGAGGTGCACTTCCGTGTGGCGTCGCCGCCGATCACGGGGCCGTGCTATTACGGCATCGATACCCCCAGCAAGAAAGAGCTCATAGCGGCGAGCAACGGCGTCGCGCAAATCCGTGAGCATCTGGGCGTCGACAGCCTTGGCTATCTCTCGCTCGACGGCATGCTGCGCGCCGCGGGCGGTGATCCGGCCGACTTCTGCCACGCCTGCTTCTCTGGCGAGTATCCCACAGACATCCCCGTAGACGAGCTGGCTGGCGCGCGGCACGCCGCTCCGCTGCATTCCCTCGCGGTCTGATGGACCGTGCCCGCCCTCGAGCGGTGGGTCTATTTCTTCGGGCCGGGCCGGGCCGACGGGTCCGCGGCGATGCGGGACATCCTCGGCGGCAAGGGCGCCGGGCTCGCCGAGATGGCCAACCTGGGCCTCCCCGTGCCGCCGGGCTTCACGATCTCGGCGCGGCTGTGTCTCACCTACCTTGAGCAGGGCACCTTTCCCGAGGAGTTACGCGACGAAGTCGACCGCAACCTGAAGCAGCTCGAGCGCGCCACCAAAAAGAAGTTCGGCGATCCCGCCAACCCGCTGCTGGTCTCCGTTCGCTCCGGGGCCGCAGTCTCCATGCCCGGGATGATGGAGACGATTCTCAATCTGGGCCTGAATGACGCGACTGTGCAGGGCCTGGTGGCGGCGTCCAAAAACGCGCGCTTCGCCTACGACTCGTACCGCCGGTTCGTGCAGATGTACGGCGATGTCGTGTTCGATCTCGGCAAGGAGCCGTTCGGAGAGGTGCTGGCCGAGTTCAAGCAGCGGCGCCGGGCCGCCCGCGACATCGATCTGCCCGCCGATGACCTCGAGGCCCTGGTCGGGGAGTTCAAGTCCATCATCGCCGCGAAGCGCGGGATCCCCTTCCCCGAGAATCCGGTCACCCAGCTGTGGGGGGCGATCGAGGCGGTGTTCCGGAGCTGGCGCACCCGGCGGGCGGCCGATTACCGCAAGCTGCACGGCATCGCCGATGACATGGGGACGGCCGTCAACGTCGTCGCCATGGTGTTCGGCAACATGGGGGACGACTCGGGAACGGGGGTGGCCTTCACGCGCGACTGCCGCACCGGTGAGAACGTGCTGAACGGCGACTTCCTGACCAACGCACAAGGCGAGGACGTCGTGTCCGGCGCCCGCACGCCGCGCTCGATCGCACTAATGAAGCGGGGCAAGCTCGCGAAGGTGTATCGCGAGCTCGAGCGCATCGCCGGCAAGCTCGAGCGTCACTTCAGGGACGTGCAGGATATCGAGTTCACGTTCGAGCACGGCCGGCTGTACATGCTGCAGACGCGGCGCGCGCAGCGCACCGGCCTGGCGGCCGTGCGCGCCGCGGTGGACATGAAGGAAGAAGGACTGATCACGGCGGACGAGGCGGTGCAGCGCGTCCCGCCCCAGGACCTGGATCAGCTGTTCCATCCCATGGTGGATCCCCGCGGCACGGTGACCGTCGTCGCCAAGGGTCTGCCGGCTTCGCCCGGCGCGGCCACCGGTGAAGCGGTGTTCGACGCCGACGAAGCGGAAACCCTCGCGAAGCGGGGCCGCCACGTGATCCTCATCCGGCCCGAGACGTCGCCGGAGGATTTTCACGGGATCGTCGCCGCCCAGGCGGTGCTCACCGCTCGCGGCGGCATGACCAGCCATGCCGCAGTGGTGGCGCGCGGCATGGGAAAGACGTGCGTCGTGGGGGCCGCGGACATCGACGTCGACCCGGCGGCGGGTCGGCTGCGGGCCAACGGCCGACTGATCAAGAAGGGGCAGATCCTCACGGTGGACGGCACGACGGGCCGGGTGCTGCTCGGGGTGGCCAAGCTGGTCGAGACGAAGCTGGGCGATCACTACGCCAAGCTCATGGCGTGGGCGGACGAGCGGCGTCGCCTGCGGGTGCGCGCCAACGCCGACACTCCGACCGACGCCCGGCGCGCGCGCGAGTTCGGCGCCGAGGGGATCGGCCTGTGCCGCACCGAGCACATGTTCTTCGAGGGCGACCGCATCACCGCGATGCGCGAGATGATCGTGGCGCCGGACGAGGCAGGTCGTCGCACCGCGCTCGCGAAGCTGCTGCCGATGCAGCGAGCGGACTTCGAGGGAATCTTCGAGGCCATGTCGGGCTTGCCGGTGACCATCCGGCTGCTGGACCCGCCGTTGCACGAGTTTCTCCCGCACGCGGGCGAGGAGGTGGACCGCCTGGCGCGCGCCATGAAGCTCCCCGCGGCGCGGCTCGAGCGTCTCGTGGCCTCGCTGGTCGAGGCGAACCCGATGCTGGGACACCGCGGCTGCCGGCTGGGCATCACCTACCCGGAGATCACGGAGATGCAAGCCCGGGCGATCTTCGAGGCGGCGTGCCACGTGGTGTCGCGCGGCAAGCGGGTGAACGTCGAGGTGATGATTCCACTGGTGGCCGTGGTGGAAGAGCTACGGCGCCAGACCGAGATCGTGCGCCGGGTGGCGCGTGATGTGTTCGCCGCCGAAGGACTGGCGGTGCCGTATCTCGTGGGCACGATGATCGAGCTGCCGCGCGCCGCGCTCACGGCCGACGAGATCGCCAAGGAGGCGGAGTTCTTCTCCTTCGGCACCAACGATCTCACCCAGACGACCCTCGGCCTGTCGCGCGATGACGCGAGCCGGTTCCTGCCCTTCTACCTGGAGCGCGGCATTCTCAAGGATGATCCGTTCCAGGTGCTCGACCAGGATGGCGTCGGCAAGCTCATCGAGCAGGGCGTGAAGCTGGGCCGGGGCGCGCGCAACGATTTGAAGATCGGGATCTGCGGCGAGCACGGCGGGGAGCCGGCGTCGGTCAAGTTCTGTCACCGGGTGGGGATGAACTACGTGTCCTGCTCGCCGTTCCGGGTGCCGATCGCCCGCCTCGCCGCCGCGCAGGCGACGCTGGAGGAGCAGGGGGTGGTGAACCGGACGCGGGCGACGGTATGAGAGAAGGCGGTCGGTGGAGGGCGGTGGAGGTAGCAAGGCAGCGACCTCCACCGCCCTTCACCGCCCTCCATCATCCTCCCCCGACCTGCTTTTCAGATGGAGGCGCGGGGAATCGAACCCCGGTCCGAGAATGACTCCGATGCCGCTCCTACGTGCGTAGGCAAGGCTTTGTGGTCTCACCACCGCGGTGCCTCGCCGGCCTCGGTGGCAACGAGCCCTTAGCTGCTCTTACACGACCCGTTCGGGCCCCGGGTCACGCCAGCCCGATTTTGCGATACGTGAGCGCCGCCTCAGGCGGGCTGCCACTCACGCAGGTGCGTGAAGCCGAAGCTTACGCAGCCAGTGCCAGGTTTGAATTGGCAGTTGTAAAAGTGCCAGTGGTTTTACCAGGTGACTGACGACCTGGGCACGCAACGATACCCTCGCCAAACCCGTCGAAGCCTGTCGCCCCCTAGCAATCCGCGTCGCTGGCAAACCTAGTCGGGCGAGGACCCGTTTTCAACTCGCCCTCAGCCGCGCGACAAGGCCGCGCCGATCGCGAGCGCGATCACGAACTGGATCGCCGCTGCCGTATAGCCCGTGCCCTTGGATGTCTTGTGGGTCACCATGATCCCCACGGCGGTCAGATAGAGGCCGTAGAGCGTGAACGGGTTCACGCCCCGTAGCGCCGCGAGCGCGAATCCCTTGGCGTCGGGCGCCAGCAGGTCCAGACCTAATGACGGCTGGAGATCCACCATCCCCGTGATCCCCGACGTGCCGCGCATCATGAGGACGACCAGCCCAACGATTTGCAGCAATGAGTAGGTAATCCCCGTGTACGTCGTGACGCTGAGCAGCGTCGCGAACTTCGCTTCGCCGCCCAGCACCGAGACACTCACCCAGAGGATGAGCGCGCCGAGCAGCAAGAACACCCCGTAAATGATCGGGGCTACCGCGAGGCCGATCGGGGCGAACTTCATGGCCGTCTCGGTCTGCTGCGGCGTGACGTTGGGCGTTGCGGCCATCTGGGCGCTCAGGGCCGCCTTGGTGTACGGCAGCTGCACGAAACCGACCACCAGCGTGATCACGACGAGCGCCAGAAACGGTGCGAGGAACCGCGGCTTCTCGCGCACCCGCTCGAACACCGCCGTCGGCTCGAACAGAACTCGGATGAGATCCAGCACCGCGGCCATCGGACGCCTCCGATTCGGAAGTGAGCAAGGCCTCTCTGGAAGCGGCGAAGGTAACACGTCCTTCACGGCTCGCGCCACTTCGCGCCCATGCGCGAGATGAACTCGTCCGCGACCTCGGGTCCCCAACTGCCCGCCGCGTAGTTGGGGAAGTGATCAGGCCGCTTGTGATCCCAGTAATAGATGATCGGATCCACCGCCGACCACGCTGCCTCGACCTCGTCCGACCGAGTGAACAGCGTCGCATCGCCCAGCATGCAGTCGAGCAGCAACGTCTCGTACGCCTCGTGGCTCGCCTCGCCGAACGACTGGTGGTAGTCGAAGTCCATGTCGACGGAGACCATCCGCACGTCCACGCCCGGCACCTTCACCTCGAACCGGAGCGAGATCCCTTCGTTGGGCTGGACCCGAATCGCCAGCACGTTGGGCTCGAGGTCCTGGCCGGGTGCCAGCGCAAACAGCAGGTGCGGGGGCTGCCGGAACTGAATCGCGATCTCGGTGGCGCGCCGCGGCAGCCGCTTGCCGGAGCGCACGTAGAACGGCACGTCGTGCCAGCGCCAGTTGTCGATCATGAAGCGCGCCGCCGCATACGTCGCCGTGCCGGAGTCGGGTGCGACGTCGGGCTCCTCGCGATATCCCGGCACCGGCCGGCCGTCGATCGCTCCCGGGCCGTACTGTCCGCGCACCAGATAGTCGTGCATCTCCGCCGGTGCGATCGGGCGGACGGCGCGCAACACCTTCACCTTCTCATCCCGGACCGCGTCGGCGCTGAACCTGACCGGCGGCTCCATGGCGGTGAGCGTGAGGAGCTGCAGCAGGTGGTTCTGGAACATGTCGCGCACCACCCCCGCTTCCTCGTAATAGCGCCCGCGGTGCTCGACGCCGACGCTCTCAGCCGCCGTGATCTGCACGTGATGCACGTGCTGGCGGTTCCACACCGGCTCGAAGATCGAGTTGGCGAACCGGAACACCAGGAGATTCTGGACCGTCTCCTTGCCCAGGTAGTGATCGATCCGGTAGACCTGATGCTCGGCGAAGGCGTCGCGCACGATCGCGTTGAGCGCCCGGGCGCTCTCGAGACTGTGCCCGAACGGCTTTTCGATGATGACCCGCGTCCAGGGCAGCGCCGCCGGATCGGACACGCGCGGCGCCACGCCGCTTTCGTGTAGGTGACTGATCACGTCTGGATAGACGCTGGGTGGGATGGCGAGGTAGAACAGCCGACCCCGTCGCGTTGTGAGGGGGGGACTCGCCTCCAGGGCGTCGATCCGCCCGCCGAGCGCCGTGTACGTTGCGACGTCATCGAGGTCGCCGGGCACGTAGAACAGCCGCTCACGCAGCGTGGACCACACGTCGGGCTTGGCGCCGTCGCCGGCGAACTCCTCCAGGCCACGCTGCATCGCCGCGCGGAACGACGCATCGTCGAGCCGCTCACGCGCCACGCCGATCACCGCCATCGTCGGCGGCAAGAGCCCGTCCTGCAGCAGGTGGTACAGGGCCGGGACCAGCTTGCGGCGCGTCAGGTCCCCGCCCGCACCGAAAATGACGATCGTGCACGGCTCCGCCGTCTTGAGGGCGAAGCTCGCCGGATGCAGCGCGTCGGCGATGCGGGCGGCGACGGAGAGCCGCTGATTCATGTCGACTTCACCGCGTGACCCCCGAACTCGTTGCGCAGCGCGGCGATCACCTTGGCGCCGAACGATTCCGGCTGCCGCGAGCGGAACCGGGCGAGCAGCGACAGCGTGATGACCGGCGCCGGGACGTCGAGGTGCATTGCTTCCTCGACCGTCCAGCGCCCTTCGCCCGAGTCTTCCACGTACCCCTTGATCGCCCCCAGATCCTTATCCTTTTCGAACGCCATCGCCGCCAGCTCGTTGAGCCACGAGCGCACGACGCTCCCCTGGTTCCACAGGTTGGCGATGGCGCAGAGGTTGAGATCGAAGTCCTTCGAGGCGTGGAGGATCTCGTACCCTTCGGCGTACGCCTGGAGCAGGCCGTACTCGATGCCATTATGCACCATCTTCACGTAGTGGCCCGCGCCCGCGGGTCCGACGTGCGCGTATCCATTCGGCGGCGCCAGCGTCTTGAAGATCGGCTCGCAGTGGCGGAAGGCCGGTGTCGACGCGCCGATCATCAGGCAGTAACCGACGGTCAGTCCCCAGATGCCACCGCTCGTCCCGGCATCGATGAATTCGAACCCCTTGGCGTCGAGCGCTTTCGCCCGACGCATCGAGTCACGGAAGTTCGAGTTGCCGCCATCGATCAGGATGTCGCCGCGGGCCAGATGGGGCACGAGCTGCTCGATCGTGCTTTCGACCGGCTGACCGGACGGCACCATCATCCACACCACGCGCCGGCCGCCGAGCTGGCGACAGGTGTCGGCGAGATCGTGCGCTCCCTTCGCGCCCAGCTCGACGTGGGCCTGAACCGCCTCGGCGCTGCGGTCGTAGACCACGACCTCGTGCCCGCCCTGGAGCAGCCGCCGCACCATGTTGCCGCCCATGCGGCCTAATCCGATCATCGCCAGTTGCATCGCTGCTCCTCCTTCAAAGAGCCACGGCCAGGGCCGCGAGATCGCGCCGCAGCCGCGAAGCGTCGTGATAGAGAATCGTGCGCATCCCCAGGGCCCCCGCGGGTGCGAGATTGGGCTCGCGATCGTCGATGAACACGGAACCGGCCGGCTCGGCCTGCGACATCACCAGGGCACGCTCGTAGATCTGTCGCGCCGGCTTGAGGACTCCCAGCCAGCACGACGTGAAAAACGTCACGAAGATGTCCACGAGGCCGAACGCACGGACGCGGTGGGTATTGAGCTCGGCCGACTCGTTATTGATCGTCATCAAGCGGTACCGACCGGTCGCCGCGAGATCGCGAGCCACCGCAATCGTCTCCGGAAACGCGCGGCTCTGGCTCAGCATGAAAGCCCGGAATTCCTCGCGTGTGAACGGGCGCTCCCGCCAAAACACGACCTGGTCGAGGTACTGGTCGAGCGACATCCCACCCGTCTCCCACACGCCGACCACGGCGTCGTGCCGGTTGTTCAGATCACGCGGCTCGAGGCCAAAGGTGGCCGCCGCCGCCGCACGCTCCCCGTGGTCCCAGCCGTTCGTGCCAAGCACACCGCCCACGTCGAAGAACACGTGCGTGATCCTCACCGCTCGAGCAGGCCTAGGCCGTCGATCCGGACGGCGGGGCGGCCGCGCTTCCGCAAGGCGCGGAGATCGCCCTCCGCCTGCGCAGCCTCCAACTGCCCGAAGGTGCATGGCACGCCGGGAATCGGAACGTCCTGGTCGACGCGCGCCGTGACCTGCACGAAGTGGCCGACGGAGGGCCCGCCTTTGTGTAACTGCCCCGTCGAGTGCAGGAAGCGTGGCCCATACCCCAGCGTGGTGGCGACCTTCAGCCGGTCACGCAGCCTGGTGCGCGCAACGGCGAGCCGCCGGTCGTTCTCGGCCGTCGGCGGCAGGTACGCCATCAGCGCGAGATAGTCGCCCGGGGCTACCCCCGCGAGCAGCCGGTCCAGGTCCGCCGCGGTGGCCGGTGGAGTCGGCGGCTGGCCGTGGGCGAGCACATCCTTGGTGTTCTGCTTGCTTTCGGCGACATTGGGCTGGTCGTACGCATTGATTCTGAGAATTGCCCCGGCGACCGCGGTCGCGAACTCCCAGCGGAAGAACTCCTGCCCCAGGTCATAGCGGTCCTCGAGCGCGAGCCGCACGACCGGGTGACCGGCGGCGGTCAAGGCACGGAGCCGTGCGTCCGTTGCTTCGCTCGCCTCCCCCGCGAGCGTGAGCGCCACGAACACGCGATCGCGGCCGTACACGTCTGGCGCACCCAGCGGCTCTTCCGCCACCGGCACGATCCCGGTGCCCTCCTTGCCCGTGCTCTCGGCGATCAGCTGCTCGACCCAGAGCCCGAAGCTCCCGACCCCCGGCGACAACACGAAGGTGGCCTTGTTCCGCCCCGCGAGCGTCGCCTCGCCGAGGATTGCGCCCAGCCATGCGGCCGGGTTTTGGCCCGCCGGTACCCATGCGGCACAAGCCTCGGCCATGCGATGAGCGCGGTGCAGCAGCTGCCCCACGTCGATGCCGATGAGCGCCGCCGGCACGAGTCCGAAGTACGACAGGGCTGAATAGCGGCCACCGATGTCGCTGGGATTGATGAAGGCCCGGCGAAAGCTCCGCTCCAGCGCGAGCCGGGCGAGTGGTGTGTCAGGGTCCGTGACGGCGACGAACTGCGCGCCGCGATGGCCGGCACCCTCCCAGAAGTAGCGGAACAGGCAGTCCGTCTCCTGCGTCGTTCCCGACTTACTCGAGACCAGGAACAGGGTCCGCGCGACTGGGGCACCGCCAATAGCTGCGGTCACTGCGCGGGGATCGGTGCTGTCCAGTACGGTGAGGGCTGGGAAACCCGTCCGCCGGCCGAACGTCCGCCATAGCACTTCGGGCGCGAGGCTCGAGCCCCCCATGCCCAGCAGCACGACGTGGTCGAACTCGCGCCGTG
>CBFHAJ010000035.1:0-26216 GCA_965653495.1 uncultured bacterium
ACTAGGACGGAGCCCTCTCAAGGCTCAAACACGGGTTCGAATCCCGTTACCGCTATGGCGGATGTCCCCGAGGCCGGCCGCCCCCATCGTCTAACGGTTAGGACACCACTCTTTCAAGGTGGGAACAGGGGTTCGATTCCCCTTGGGGGCAGAGGCGAATCAGGGCCGATAGCTCAACTGGCAGAGCAAACGACTCTTAATCGTTAGGTTCTCGGTTCGATTCCGAGTCGGCCCACTCCTCACCACATCAGCACGACCAGCGCCAGCCCCAGGGCCAGCAGCAGGTACACGAAGGTCGCCTTACCGACCGAGCGGAACGCCCGCCGCCAGCGGCGCCAGCGTCCGCGGCGGTGGATGTGCGGGCGGTAGCGGGCGAGACTGAGCCAGAGGGTGCTGTGTGGCATGGGCGATACAATACGCCCCGCCAGAGATCCCATCAACCCGCTTGGGACGGCCCCCCGCTGGGAATCGTAAAGAAGAATGTGGCGCCTCTCTCGACCTTGCCGTCGGCCCAGATGCGGCCGCCGTGCCGCTGCACGATGCGCTGCGCCAGCGCCAGGCCCACCCCCGTGCCGTCGAACTCATCGGCCCGGTGCAGCCGCTGAAACACGCCAAACAGCTTGTCGGCGAAGCGCATGTCGAAGCCGACGCCGTTGTCCTTCACGTAGTAGACCGTCGCCCGGCCTTCGCGCCGCGCCCCGATCTCCACCCGGGGGTGCGGCCGGCTGCGCGTGAACTTGAAGGCATTGCCGATCAGGTTCGCCAGAACCTGGCGCAGCAGCGTCCGGTCCCCCCGCGTGGGCGGGAGCGGGTCGATCGTGACCTCGACGACCGCGCCGGTGTTGGCTTTCTGCAGCTCGGCCACGACACTGCGCACCAGCTCCGTCAAATCGATCGCTTCGACCGAGATCGCCTGCCGCCCGAGGCGGGAGAAGTTGAGCAGCGCATCGATCAGCTCGCCGCCCAGCTTGGCCGAGTCGCGGATGATGCCCAGCAGCCGCCGGCCCTCGGCGTCGAGCGCCGGGCCATAGTCCTCGAGCACCGCCTGGGCGTAGCCGTTGATCGCCCGCAACGGCGCGCGCAGGTCGTGCGACACCGAGTAGCTGAATCGCTCCAGCTCGGCGTTGGACTGGCTCAACCGCTCGGCGGCCTTCCGCTGCTCGGTCAGATCCCGAGTCACCTTGCCGTAGCCGAGCAACGTCCCCTGCGGATCGCGGATAGCGGTGATCACGACGTCCGCCCAGAAGCGCGATCCGTCTTTGCGCACGCGCCACCCCTCGTCCTCCACGCGCCCGTCGCGGTCCACCGTCTCGAGCTCCGCCTGCGGCTTCCCCTGCGCCACATCCTCCGGCGGGTAGAACACCGAGAAGTGCTGGCCGAGGATCTCTTCCGCCGAATATCCGTTGATGCGCTCGGCGCCGCCGTTCCAGGTGGCGACCCGCCCCACCGGGTCGAGCATGAAGATGGCGTAATCCTTGATGCTGTCCACGAGCAGTCGAAAGCGCTCTTCGCTCTCGTGCAGCGCCTGCTCGGCGCGGCGCCGCTCCGTCACGTCGCGGGTGATCTTCGCGAACCCGATCACCGCGCCGTCGGCGTCGCGTAAGGCGGTGAGGATCGCGTTCGCCCAGAACCGCGTGCCGTCCTTGCGCACCCGCCAGCCCTCGTCCTCGGCGCGGCCATCCCGGGCCGCAATCGCGAGCGCCCGCGCGGGCTTGCCCGCCTCGATCGCGTCCTCGGGGTAGAAGCGGGAGAAGTGCTGCCCCAGGATTTCCTCGGCCCGGTATCCCTTGAGTCGCTCCGCGCCGCGATTCCACGTGAGCACACGGCCGCCGCCGTCGAGCAGGAAGATGGCGTAGTCCTCGACCGACTCGATCAGCAGCCGGGCGACGTCGCTGCCTTCACGGGTGAGCGGTTTGGTGGGGAAGTCGGGAGTGACCATGGGGAACTAAGATGGTATGCCCTAGATTCGGCGCAAGGTTTTGCGGCGACAGTTCGTGGCGTGGTCGCCACACGCATCACCACGGGAGGCTCGTGTCGTGAAGCTGCGCGAGTATGTGCGCCTGGCCCCGTATACGACGCTCGGTTTGGGCGGACCGGCCCGCTACTTCGCGGAGTGCGCGACCGAGGACGATGTGCGCGCCGCGCTGGAGCACGCCGCGCGCCTGCGGCTGCCGCTATTCGTGCTCGGCGGTGGCAGCAACGTGGTGTTCCTCGAGGAGGGTTTTCCCGGCGTGGTGCTGCACGTCGCGATCGGCGGCATCGCGATGCTCGACGGCGCGACGCCCGAGATCACGGCTGGCGCGGGCGCCGACTGGGATACACTGGTGCAAGGCGCCGTCGAGCGCGGCTGGACCGGGATCGAATGTCTCTCGGGGATCCCGGGCACGGTGGGCGGGACGCCGATTCAGAACGTGGGCGCGTACGGGCAGGAGGTCGGCCAGACGCTGACGCGAGTCGTGTGCCTCGATCGTACCACGCTCGAGCGCCGCACCTTCACAGCGGAGGAATGCGAGTTCGGTTACCGCGACAGCCGCTTCAAGCGGCGCGACCGCGGGCGCTACGTCGTGCTCGAGGTCGCGCTGCGCCTGGCCCGGGATGCGCGGCCCCGCCTCCGCTATCCGGAGCTGGCCGACGCAGTGGCGCGCGTCGCCACGCTCGAACCGCTCGCGCCGGCGGAAGCGGTTCGCCTGGTACGCCGCACGGTACTCGACTTACGGCGCGGCAAGTCGATGGTGCTCGACCCCAATGACCCGAATGCGCGCTCCGCGGGATCGTTTTTCACGAACCCGGTCCTTTCGAGCACGGCGTTCGCCGAGCTGGAGCGCCGCTGGCGAGCGGATGGCGGGACCGCGGCGATCCCGAGCTTCCCCGCCGGGTCCGACCGCAAGGTGCCGGCGGCCTGGCGGGTGGAGCACGCCGGCTTTCCCAAGGGATATCACCGGGGCGGCGCGGGCGTGTCGAGCCGGCACGCGCTGGCACTCGTGAATCTGGGTGGGACGAGCGGCGACCTGCTGGGACTCGCGGAAGCGATCCGTGTGGGCGTGATGCAACGCTTCGGGGTGACGCTCGAGTACGAGCCGGAGGTGGTGCGGGCGTGACGCCCTAGTCGGCCTTCCCCGCGACTTTGCCGAGCGCGCCGATCAGGTCACTGAAGTCGTAGGGCTTCATCACCGACGGCTGGCCGCATTCGTCGAGGAAGCGGCGCGTCTCGTCGCGGGCGCGGTCGCCGGTGACGAACACAAACCGCTCGGCGAGCTGGGGGCGCTGCTCGCGCAGCTGCTCGTACAGCGCCCGGCCGCCGAGCCGCGGCATCTGCAGGTCGGTCACGACGGCGTCGAAGCGGTCGCTCGCGGGTCCCAGCCGCTCGATGGCCTCGAGGCCGTTCTCGACCGCCACGACTTCGTGTCCTTCGCGCTCGAGCAGCAGGCGCATCGCCTGGCGGTTCACGGCGTCGTCGTCGACGACGAGAATGCGCAGCTTGGGGAGCGACGGGGTGGCGGGGGTGGCCCGCGCCAGCGGCGCGAGCACGCTCTTCGGGAGCGTGACCACCACCTCCGCGCCGCCCCCCGCGCGCGGCCGCAGCCGCAGCGTGCCCCCGGACGACTGCGCCAGCGCCCGCGCCAGCGCGAACTCGATCTCACCGCCGCCGGCGCTCTGCGTGAACCGGAACGGCGTCACCAGCCGCTGCTCGGCCTCCACCGAGAGCGGGACGCCGGAGTCCCAAAGTGAAATGGTGAGTGACGGCCCGCTCTCGCTCACGGCGATGCGCAGCTCGCGCGGCGGCTGACTGTCGCGCAAGCGACGCAGCGCAAAGTCGAGCAGCTTCATCAACATCTCGGTGAGCTGGGCCATGGGGCAGGCGACCATCGGCAGGTCGTGCGGAATGCTCCGCACCAGTTTCACGCCCAGCTCCTTGAGCGTTCCCTCGCGCTCGGCGAGCACGCCGTTCAACACGATCGAGCAGTCCGAGGGCTCCGCCGCGCCGATGGGGTGCTGCGCCAGCTCGAGGAAGTGCTGCGTGATCTCCGCGGCGCGTCGTACCTCGCCGTGCAACATCATCAGCGCGCGGGCGCGCTCGGGGTCGAGCGGACTGCCGTGCAGCAAGTCGGCGAGCGCGCCGATCGCGGCGAGGCGGTTGTTGAGGGCGTTGAGGACGTTCGCCGAGCCTTCGTCGAGCACCACGTGCTGCACTTCGGGTGGTGAGAAGCGCTGCGCGGCGGGCGGAGGAACGATCGCCGGAGTGACCACCGGTCCGCGCGCCGCGCGCATGCGGCCGATCAGCACGCCGACGAATGCGCCGACCAGCGCGCCGAACCCGAACGCTACCCAGAGCTCCATGGGGCCCCAATCTAGTGCACGCCGGTACGACTCGCTGCGGCGCGGCGCACCAAGCGCGTGATATGGCTCACCAGGCGGTGCGGTTGACCCCCCTGTGCGGCGCCTCTACCTTACCTGCGCCCGCCCTGGTGGTGGAACTGGTAGACACACTGTCTTGAGGGGGCAGCGCCGCAAGGCATCCCGGTTCGAATCCGGGCCAGGGCACTCCTCGACACCCCCTGTGCTGACACGCCGCTCGATCAGTCTCTGCCTGTTGGTCGCCTGGCCCGCCCTGCTCGGGGCGCAGAGCAAATTTCCGCCCGACTCCTTTACGAACCTGAAGGTCCTGCCCAAGAACATCGGGAAGCAGGAGCTGATCGCTACCATGCGGGGTTTTGCGCTGGGGCTCGGCGTGCGCTGCACCTATTGTCACGTGGGGCGGGAGGGCGCGCCGCTCGATTCGCTCAAGTTCGCCTCGGACGACAAGCGCACCAAGCGGGCCGCGCGCGTGATGATGGACATGGTGAAGCACATCAACGAGGAGCACCTCGCGGACGTACCCGAGCGCCCCGAGCCGCACGTGGTCGTGAAGTGCGAGACCTGTCACCGCGGAGTGGCGCGGCCCCGGCTCCTCGCCGATGAGCTCGCGCTCTATCTCGCCGATTCCGGTCTGGACGCGGCGGTCCGGCGTTATCGCGATCTCCGGACGCGCTACTACGGCAGCGAGGCGTACGACTTCCGCGAGCTGCCGCTCGTCGACCTGGCGCGGGGCGAAGCCCGCGCGGGACGGAGTGACAATGCGCTGGGCCTGCTGCAGCTCTCGGCCGAGTTCTTCCCCGGCTCCGGGATGACCCCGGCCGCGCGCGGCGACGTCTACCTCGAGAAGGGCGACACGACGCGCGCCTTGGCGAGCTACCGAGAGGCGCTCGCCAAGGATTCGACCATGGGGATGGCGCGCGCTCGGATCCGGCAGCTCAGCGGGACGCCCCCCCCCCGGCCAGGTCCCTGACCGTCGCGGCGAGCGTGCGCACCTTCGCCGCGTCCGCCGCTCCCGCCGCGTCAGCCTCCAACCGCGTTCCCAGCCGCGTCAGCGCGTCGCCGCGAGCGGCTCCCGAGAGCTGCTCTGCCGCCGCGAGGTCCCGACGCAGCGCCGCGACCGAATCGGGCGCCAAGCCGTTCCCGCGCGCCAGCTGGTCTTCGTAGGCGCGCGCCACCACGAAGCTCGCCGGCCACACGAATCGCGGCTGGTCCTGCGTGTTGAAGTAGTCCAGGTGCACCAGCTTGGCGGCGTCGATCTCGTTCTGCGACAACAGCCCGCTCGGCTGCAGCTCGAGGACGTCGAGCCCGCGGGCGATCTCCGAGCTGACGATCACGCCGTTGTACCAGTACGCCGACCATGATCCGCCGTCGGCCATCTTGGTCCCATCGATCGGTCCCCGATCGAAGAACGCGATCTCCTTGGGATGCGCCGGATCGGTCCAGTCGAACACCGAGATGCCGCCCTGGTACCACGCCTGTACCATCACGTCCCGCCCCGGGATCGGGATCAACGAGCCGTTGTGCGCCACGCAGTTCTCGAACGGCGTCTGTGGCGCGGTCATCTTGTAGTAGCTCTGGAACGTCATCCGGTTGCCGGTGAGGGTGAAGATCGCGTCCGCCCCCCACTCGTGCTTATCGGTCGCGCGGCACTTCGGCTGTCCGCCGCCGCCCCACTCGTCGGAGAAGAGCAGCTTGGTGCCGTCATTGTTGAACGTCGCCGAATGCCAGTAGGAGAAGTTCGAGTCTGCTGCGGCGTCCATGCGCCGCGGGTTGGCGACGTCGTGGATGTCGAGCAGCAGACCGTAGCCGCCGCACGCGCCCCCCGCCAGGCCGATCGTCGGATAGACCGTGATGTCGTGGCACTGATTCGGCCCGGGCCGGACGCCGTTGGTGGTCCCGGGAGGAGGCGCGCCCACCATGACGTCCACCATCCGCTGGATCGCGGCCCGCGCCGCCGCGGTGTCGGCGCCCGTCGGTGTGCCGCTGCCGCTGCCGCCCCGCGCCTTTACCACGCTGTCGAGCACCGGCTTGCTCCAGTCGGGCGGGAGCGGGTACTCCATGTCGCCGACCTTCGCCGTGAAGCCTCCCTTCGCCCGGTAGTCGGCCGCTTCCCTGGCCGACGCGGCGATGTCTTCCGGCATTTCGCCGTGCCGCGGCGGAGCGGTCAGCCCGCTGAAAATGCGCGGCGAGCTCACGATGGCCGCCTGCTCCGGGTGCGCCAGCGGCACCTTGATCACTTCGATGCGGAACAGCGCGCTGTTGGGGTTCGAATCGGGCGCCGCCGACACGCAGCCGGACAGCTCGCTGGGCGAGCGCACCGGCGCCGACCCGGACACGTACACGTACACGTTGTCCTTGTCGTTCGGATCCACGACCACCGTGTGCGTGTGCGAGCCGCGGCACGTCTGGACGTTCGCGATGTACTTGGGATTGGCGATGTCGGTGATGTCGAAGATGCGGATGCCCCGCAGCCGGGCCGCGCTCACCGAGTCGTGCACCCCCCCGGTGCCGCAGTCGAGCCGCCCGCCCATTCCCTCGCCCGACACGAACAGCAGATTCTTGAACACCGACACGTCGCTCTGAGATGCCGGGCAGAGATACCCGACCTTCAGCGTGGGCCGGGCGGGGTTCGAGATGTCCCAGACCTGAAAGCCGTTGTAATTGCCCTGAATCGCGTAGGGTCCGGTGAACGCGAGATCGGAGTTCGTGACGCCGGCGAATTTTTCGGGAGGCTTGGTTTCGGAGAGCACCCGCAGGTTCCAGGTGGCCTCCCCCGCGTCGAACAGTCCCGGCTTCAAGCCCACCCGCGGATCGGGGTTGGGGGCGACGGTCGACAGGTTCGCGCCGCCCGACCCCGAGGCGCACGCCGTGAGGCAGCCCAGTGCGACGGCGAGCCCGAACGACAGTACCAGTTTCATGACGTCACTCCTCCGCTATTGACCTGTGGGCTGGAACAGCAGCGCGGCCAGCATCTTCTGCATGCGGGCGATTTCGGTCGTCTGGTCGGCGAACACGTCGGACGCGAACCGGAACACTTTCTCCTGCTCTCCGGCGCCCTGGCCGAACAGCTCGTTGACCATGGTGATCGCGCCCTTGTGATGCTGGATCATGAAGCTGAGGAACAGCCGGTCGAACGCGCGCCCGCGCGCCCGGTCGAGCTGCGCCAGCTGTTCGCCCGTCAGCATTCCAGGCATCATCGTCGCGGGATCCATCTCCGGCATCATGGCGTGCGGCGTGTGCGCGTCGGGCGCCGGTAGCTGGCGGTCGCGTAGCCAGCGCTGCATCAGCGCAATCTCGTCGCCCTGGCCCACCACGATCCGCTGGCACAGCGCATTCAGGGACGGGCTCGCGTCGTGGGTGGGCGCCCAGCCGGCCATCAGCACCGCCTGCGCGTGGTGGTGGATCATCCCGGTCATGAAGCGCACGTCGGCCGCGGTGTAGTCGTGGCGGCCCGAATCGGGCGCGGTCTGCGCCGCCCCCGCCGTGGGGCGCCAGGCGAACCCGAGCACCGCCAGGGCTGCGGCCGTCTTGGTGAGCACGCGGGATAATGCCTCGCGTAGGGGTGGAGCGGAAGGCTCGGCCCTCGCCTTGACCAGCTTCTTACATCGCGATTACGTATTAGGGGTTCGCATCCCCGCTGGGAGCGGCCCGCCATCTGCGGCGGGCCGAGGCGTTGCCCAAACGGCCCCTCAGCGGCGGTACCACGACCAATGGGTGCAGTCACGGTGGCTCGATGGCTCCCGCTTCCCCGCAGGACCTGATCGCCGAGATCCGCGCGCTCAAGACCGAGCGACACGCGGCGATCCTGGCGCATAACTACCAGCGGCCCGAGATCCAGGATCTGGCGGACGTGCTGGCCGATTCGCTCCAGATGGCCCGGCGCGCCACCGAGCTGGATGCGTCGCTGCTGGTGATCTGCGGCGTGCACTTCATGGCGGAAACGGCCGCCATCGCGAACCCCGACAAGCGCGTGCTGATCCCCGATCCGGGTGCCGGCTGCTCGCTCGCCGCCACGATTCAGGCGGCCGACGTGCGCGCCTGGCGCGCCGCGCACCCGGGCGGCCTGGTGGTCGCGTACGTGAATACGTCGGCGGACGTCAAAGCCGAAGCGGACTACTGTTGCACCTCGGGGAACGCCGTCGCGATCGTCAACGCCTTGCCGCGCGGCGTCCCCGTGCTGTTTCTGCCGGACTTTTTCCTGGGTCAATACCTGAAGCGGGTTACCGGGCGCGAGCTGGACGTGTGGCTGGGGGAGTGCCACGTGCACGCCGCGCTGACCCGTGAGACTCTGGAGCACAAACGCCGCGAGTACCCCGATGCCGAATTTCTGGTGCATCCTGAGTGCGGCTGCGTGACGAGCGCACTGTACTACGCCGAGGAGGAAGGCGACGTGGCGTCCGGCCGTATGCGCATCGTGTCGACCGAGCAGATGACCCGGCGCGCCCGCGCCTCGAGCGCCCGGCGATTCGTGGTGGCGACCGAGACGGGAGTGCTGCACCGGCTGCGCCGGGAGAATCCCACTAAGCAATTCGTCGCGGCGGCCGAGTCGGCGGAGTGCCGCTACATGAAAATGATCACCCTCGAGAACCTGCGGGATTCGTTGCGCGACCTGAAGTACGAGGTCACGGTTCCGGCGGAAACGGCAGCGCGCGCGCGCCGCGCCGTCGAGCGGATGCTGGCGATTGGCTGAGCTGCCACTGCTCGGCGGGGAGATCGTGCGGCGCGCGCTCGCGGAAGACCGCGCCTGCGACGACGTCACGACACGCCTGCTGGGCGCGACCGGCGATCGCATCGCGACCGCCCGGTTCGTGGCCGAAGGCCGGTTCGTCGTGGCGGGCGTGCCGGTCGCCGCGCTCGTGTATCGCGAGCTCGACCCCCGCGCCGAGCTCGCGCAAGTGGTCGCCGAGGGCGAGGGGGTGGATGCGGGAGCGACCCTCGCGACGGTGCGGGCCCGCGCCCAGGCGCTGCTGGCAGGCGAGCGCGTGGCACTGAACTTCGTGCAGCGCCTCTCGGGCATCGCCACCCAGACACGCCGCGCCGTGGAGCAGGTCGCCGGGACCGCCGCGCGGATCACCCATACCCGCAAGACGACGCCCGGGCTGCGCGCGCTCGAGTGTTACGCGGTGCGCGTGGGCGGCGGCGTCGATAACCGCGCCTCTCTCGCCGACGCCGTGATGTGGAAGGACAACCACTGGGCCCTGCTCGATGCGCGCGGGCCGCGCCTTGCGGGAGTGCTGCGCGCCGTGCCGGCGGGATTGCCGGTGGTGGTGGAGGTTGAGACCGAGCAGCAGCTGGCGGAGGCACTCGCGGCGGGAGCGACCCACCTCTTGGTCGACAACCAGCCTCCAGAGCGTCTGGCGGCCTGGCGCCGCCTGGCCGGTCCGAGCGTCACATGGCAGGCGTCAGGGGGCATCACGCCGGAGAGTGCCGGGGCGTACGCTCAGGCAGGCGCCGACTTGATCGCGATCGGGGCGTTGACCCACTCCGTGACGGCAGCCGCCATCCGGTGCGATGTCGATCTAACCTAGGCTCGTTCGTCGTTCAACGGGGGTGCCTCTATATTTCCGCCGCCAGGGAAAGGAGCGCAGCATGAGCCGGGTGCGAGTGCTGGTCGGGACGCGCAAGGGCGCGTTCGTGTTGAGCGCGGACGGCAAGCGCAAGTCGTGGGATGTGAGCGGGCCGCATTTCGCGGGGTGGGAGATCTATCACATGAAGGGATCGCCCGCCGACCCGGACAGGCTGTACGCCTCGCAGTCGAGCGGCTGGTTCGGCCAGATCATCCAGCGCTCGTGTGACGGCGGCAAGACGTGGGAGACGCCCGGCGGCACGCTCGCGAAGAGCCCGGAAGGCTTCCCCAAGGGCGAGAGCAACAAGTTCGTGTACGACGTGTCGCCCCAGACCGGCAAGCCGCTCACCACGCACCAGTGGTACGACGGCTCGCAGCACCCGTGGGAGTTCAAGCGCGTCTGGCATCTCGAGCCGTCGCTCACCGATCCGGACGCGGTGTATGCCGGCGTGGAAGACGCGGCGTTGTTTCGGACCAGCGACGGCGGCAAGACCTGGCACGAGCTGGCGGGTCTGCGGGGTCACGGCACCGGGCCCAAATGGCAGCCCGGCGCCGGTGGGATGTGTCTCCACACCATCGTGCTCGATCCCGGGAACCATCACCGCATCTTCGTCGCGATCTCGGCCGCGGGGGCGTTCCGCTCGGACGACGCCGGCAAATCGTGGAAGCCGATCAACCGCGGGCTGCACTCGCAGTACATCCCCGACCCGACCGCCGAGGTCGGCCATTGTGTGCATCGTATCGCGCTCAATCGCGCCCGTCCCAACGTGCTGTTCATGCAGAAACACTGGGACGTCATGCGCTCGGGCGACGCCGGCGAGTCGTGGCAGGAGGTGAGTGGCGACTTGCCCACCGACTTCGGGTTCGTCGTCGACGTGCACGCGCACGAGCCCGACACCGTGTACGTCCTCCCGATCAAGAGCGACTCCGAGCACTACGTGCCCGACGGCAAGCTGCGCGTGTTCCGCAGCCGCACCGGGGGCAATGAGTGGGAGCCGCTCACCAAGGGGCTGCCGCAACGCGATTGTTACGTGAACGTGCTGCGCGACGCGATGTGCGTCGATACGCTTGATCCGTGCGGCATCTACTTCGGGACCACGGGAGGGCAGGTGTACGCCTCGGCGGACTCGGGCGACAGCTGGACGCCCATCGTGCGCGATCTGCCGGCCGTGTTGTCGGTGGAGGTGCAGACGCTCGCATGATCCGGGTGGGGCTGCCGCCGCACCTGCGCACGCTCGCCCGCGTGAAAGGCGAAGTGGAGTTGCAGATAGAGGGCCCCGTGACCCAAGCGTCCGTGCTCGACGCGCTCGAGGCGCGCTACCCGATGCTGTGCGGCACGATTCGTGACCACGTCACCCACAAGCGCCGGCCGTTCCTGCGGTTCTTCGCGTGCGAGCGGGATCTGTCGCACGACGCGCCCGATGCGCCCCTCCCGGACGCTGTCGCGACCGGCGCCGAGCCGTTCTGGGTGGTCGGGGCGATCGCGGGAGGATAGCCCTGTGCGCTTGAGCCCGCTGCCGTTTCGCTCGCGCCGCCAGGAGTACGAGCAGCAGGCCGCCGCCTTGCTCGACGCTTGGCGGGCGGGCGACGCCGACGCGGTCCAGCTCGTCCGACACCATCATCCGCGCTTCCTGGACGAGCGCGTCCCCTGGCTGCCCAAACGCCTGTCAGATTCGGAAGTCCGGAGCGTGACGCTCGATCTCTCTGACGCCCGGCTCGCGACGGCGCGCTGGTACAGCTTCCAGAGTTGGCCCAAGCTCGAGGAATGGGCCGACGCCGTCGCGCGCGAAGACTCCCTCGTCGCGCGGTTCGAGGCTGCCGTCGAAGCCGTGATCACGGGTGACGTCGCCACGCTCGAGCACCTGCTGCGCGACACGCCCGAGCTGGCCCGGGCACGCTCGACGATCGTGACGCACCACGACCCGCCGGTGCACGGGGCCACGCTGTTGCATTATGTGGCCGCGAACGGCGTGGAAGGCTTCCGCCAGAAGTCGCCGCCCAACGCCGTCCAAGTCGCGCAGCTGTTGCTCGCCGCCGGCGCCGAGGTCGACGCGCTGGCCGGGATGTACGGTGGACGCTGTACCACCATGAGCATGCTGGTTTCGAGCAGTCATCCGGCCGAGGCGGGCGTACAAATCGCGCTGGTCGAAACGCTGCTCGACCATGGGGCGGCGATCGAAGGGCGCGGCGAGGGGGAGTGGACCTCACCGCTGATGACGGCATTGGCGTTCGGGTTTCAGGACGTCGCGCAGGTGCTGGTGCGCCGTGGTGCCCGCGTGGACACGGTCGCGGCGGCCGCCGGTCTGGGGCAGGTCGAGACCGCGAGACAACTGCTCCCGACGGCGAGCGGTCTCGATCGTCAGCGCGCGCTCGCGCTCGCGGCGCAGCACGGCCACGTCGCGGTCGTCGCCCTGCTGCTCGACGCCGGCGAGGATCCCAACCGCTACAATCCGAAGGGCAACCACGCGCACTCGACACCGCTGCACCAAGCGGTGTGGGGGAACCACGCGGGCGTCGTACGGCTGCTGGTGGAGCGGGGGGCTCGGCTGGACATCAAGGACACGATCTGGCAGGGTACGCCGCTCGGCTGGGCCGAGTACGGCGGGCGGGCGGAGATCGCCGCGTATCTGCGCGGACGGGGGGGCGCCTAGTCCGGCTCCAGTCCCTCGATCCGGTGCAGCTCCTGCTCGCTCGGCCGCACGTTCGCCGGCCGGTACATCACCACCCGCGCGCGCTCCAGGGTGATCAGGCCGCCACCGATCATCTGATCGAGATCCGGCAGGATCGACTGGATCGCCTCTTCGGTCTCGACGATCTCGATGATGAGGGGCAGGTCGAGCGACAGCCGCAGCACTTTGTCCGTGTGCATCTTGCTGCTGGCGCCGAACCCCGCCACGCCGCGCAGCACCGTCGCGCCGGCGAGCCCCTTGCCGCGCAGGCGCTCGAGCAGCGCCTCGTACAGCGGCCGGCCCTGATACTTGTCGCTCTCGCCGATGAAAATCCGCATCAGCGTGCGCTCGCCCTTGAACTTGTGCGGCATGCGGCGCTCCTTGTCGGTATCACCCACTCACAACAACCGGTTGGCCAGCAGCGTCCCCACGGCCACGCATCCGAGGCATCCGGCGATCGTTCCCGTCATATAGAGTCCAGCCCACCAGTATTCACCGTCGCCCAGCAGGCGCACGCTCTCGTACCCGAACGTGCTCATCGTGGTGAAGGCGCCGCAGAAGCCGATGGTCACGCCCGCGCGGAGCTCCGGTGAGATCACGGTAGATCCGGTCGCGAATCGGATCACGAACCCCAGGACGAACGAACCTGAGAGATTGATGACCAGGGTGCCCAGAGGGAACGCGGTGCCGGCGCGCGTCTGGATCCAACCTTGCAGAACATAGCGGCCCAGCGTGCCGAGGACGCCGCCGAGGAGAATGTATGCCAGCACAAAGCAAGGCTAAGCGCGCCGCGCCCGCTCCACCAGACGCGGAGCCCCGAGCCGCGCGGCGTACGCGGGGAAGGTCGGGGTAGGGCCGCGCCACTCCAGCTCCGCCACCCGGCGGAACAGCGGCGCGTCGTCCTTGAGCGTGGCGAGCCGCTTGAACAGCAGCGCATGCTCGCGCTTGTCGCCCAGCACCGCGGGCGGGAATCGCTCGATGGGACCGTGTTCGTTCAGCAGTCGCGTCGCCGTGACCTTGCCGATCCCCCCGATGCCCGGATACCCGTCGGCCGTATCGCCGACGAGCGCCAAAAAGTCCGGGATCAACTCGGGGCCGACGCCGAACTTCTCACGCACGCCGTCCGCGTTGCGCACCTTGTTGCCCTTGCGATCGACCTGGACCACCCGATCGTCGCGGACGCACTGCGCCAGATCCTTGTCCGGCGTCCAGATGCAGACCTTCTCCACGGCCTTGTCCGCCGCGGCGATCCGGGCCGCCGAGGCCAGCGCATCGTCCGCCTCGAGCTCCACCATAGGCCACACCACCACGCCCATGGCCACGAGCGCCTCCTCCAGCGGATGGAATTGCGCCAGCAGCACCGGCTCGACGCCCTCGCCCGTCTTGTAGCCGGGCCAAATCGTGTTCCGGAAAGATTCGATGACGTGATCAGTCGCGACTCCGATGTGCCGCGCTCCCGTCTCGATCATCTTGAGCACGGTCTGCAGTACGCCGATCACCGCCCCGAACGGCGGATCCTCGCCCTGCGTGAAGCGGCGCACGCCGTAGAAGTGGCGGAACAGCTCGTAGGTGCCGTCGACGAGATGAACGATCATCCTTGCCGAGTTGCCTGACAGGTGCGAAGATTCAGCCCATGGCGTTCCGCGCTCAACTCAACGGCCCGTGGCACGAGCGGGCCCTGCGCATTTTCATGGTCGTGGTGCTCGCGCACCTCGCCGAGCATATCGTGCAGGCGTACCAGGCCTACGTGGAGCACCTGCCGATGCACGAGGCCCGCGGGATCCTGGGGCAGTGGTTCCCGTGGCTGATCCACTCCGAGGTGCTGCATTACGGGTACGCGGTGATCATGCTCGTCGGAATATGGCTGCTCTTGCCCGGGTTCGTGGGACGATCGCGCACCTGGTGGCTGGCGGCGCTGGTCATCCAGTTCTGGCATCACATCGAGCACGCGCTGCTCCAGGCTCAGGTGATCTTCGGCCACAACCTGTTCGGGTCGCCGGTGCCCACCAGCATCATTCAGCTGTGGATCCCGCGGCTCGAGCTGCATCTGTTCTACAACACCATCGTGTTCGAGCCTATGGTGGTGGCGATGTTCTACCACTTGTTCCCCACCCAGCCCGAGCGGAGCGCGATGCGGTGCAGCTGCGCGCTGCGGCCGGAGACGGCGACCGCCTGAGGTTAATTCGGTAGGGTCAAGACGTGCGAGGTGATGAGGGCGGGGCGACGGCGGCCATGTGTTAGGCGCTCGCTGCGTGGCGATCCTGGACCTCCTGACCCCACACCGCGTCCAACCGATCCATCTCCTTTCTCGCGCCGAGCCGCGCGTACGTCGCGCGGGCCATGAGGGCCGCCGTCTTCCCGGCGGCCGCGTCGCCCTTGCGGGCCAAGAGCTGCGCGAGATCGCGTCGGGCGGCCGCGATCAGCAGCGGCCGGTCATGCTGTGTCGCGCGGTCGATGACCTGGCCCAACATCGCTTCGGCGTCCTGGGTCCTCCCCGCGAGACCGAGCGCGCCGGCCAGAATCCGCATGTCTTCGGTCTCGCGCACCGTGTCCTTGAGCAGGTGGTGGACCTGGAGCGCCCGCTCCGCTTCTCGGATCGCGACCTCTGCCTGGCCCCGTGCGACTTGGATTTCCGCGCGACCCGCGAGGGCCTGCGCCTCGAGCTGCTGGTCGCTCAGCCGCTCGGCTCCCTGTACGGCGGCGTCGGCGGCCGCCAGGGCGTCCTCGAGCTTTCCCTGTTCGCGGTAGGTGATGCCGAGATTGTGTTGCGATTCCACCATGCCACGATCGAGGCCAGCGGTCTGATACGCGGAGACCGCCCGGGCATACGCTCCGACCGCTCGATTGTAATCCCCCCGCAGGTTCGCGATCACACCGAGGTTGTTGGCACAACGGCCGACGGTCGCCATGTCGTTGTCCTCCGTCGCCTGCTCCTGCGCCCGCGTGAAGAAGTACGTCGCCTCATCGATGCCGCCGCGCTCCAGCGCGATCGCGCCGCTCACATTGAGCGCGCGCACTTCCAGCGCCCGATCCTTCGACAATCGCGCGCGCAGCTGTGCGACCATGGCCCATTGCTGACCCAGCGCCAAGCGGCCGAGCCGGCTATGGGCGATCCCGCACAGCAGCGTGAGCATGGGTGACTGCTCGAGCTCATCAGGTGAGCGTTTGCTCACGTACGTGAGCAGCTCGGTGTAGCGCCCCGCATCGGCGAGGCCCTGTGCGACATGGATCGGCGCGATCGCTCCTCGTAATTCGGCGGCGAACTGCTCGTCCCAATCGAGCGCGGCCAGGTTGCGGATTTCGCCTTCGGCGCCCAGTCGCGTGAAGATCGCTTGGGCCTTGCGTGCCGCCGCCTCGGCCTCGGCCTTGCGTCCGGCCCGTTGGAGCAGCACGGCCAGATCGCGCGTAGCCTCCGCCACGAGCTGAGGCCGCCCGTGCGGCTCCGCCCGCCCGATCACCTCGCGCAGCATCCGCTCGGCGGCTGCCAGCTCGCCGTCGGCCGCCACTAACGCCGCCGTGACCCGCAAGTCCTCGGCCTCGCCGAGCGTGTCCTGGAGGCCGCTCCGGGCTTCCCGCACGCGATCGAGGTTATGCCGCGCCAGGTCGTGCTCGCCACGAGCCAGCCGGATCTCGACACGCCCGCGCAGCGTCAGCGCCACGAGCGTGCGGTCTCCGGCTGCTTCCGCTGCCGCGACGGCCTTGTCGGCCGCGGTCAGCGCGCGGTCGAAGTCGCCCTGCTCCCGATACGCGATTGCCAGGTTGTGGTGACATTCGGCGACGCCCTGGCGCGCGCCCGCCTGCTCGAACGCGGCGACGGCGATCTCCCAGGACCCGATCGCCTCCGCGTGCCGCCCCCGCAGGTTGCTGATGACGCCGAGGTTGTTGGAGCAGCGGCCGGTGGTGACTGCATCGCCGTCCCGGCTCGCCGCCATGAGGCCCTGCGTGAAGTAGTCCGCTGCCTCGTCGATCCGTCCGCTCACGAGAGCGATCGCGCCCCGCGCGTTGAGCGCGTGCCGCTCGACCGCCTGCTCCCCCTTCTTGCGCGCCTGTTCCAGCGCCAGATCCAGCCAGAGCAGGCCTTCCTCGTGCAGGCCGAGGCGCGCCTGCGCGGTTCCGTACAGCAGTGCCAGCGATGGCGAATCGACGAGCGCGCTCGGTGGCTGCACCCGCAGGTACTCGACGACGTCGGCGTGGCGCCCCGCCGCCGCCAGCTGCTGGGCGTTGTCGATTACGGGTGACGTGGGCATCTTCGGTGTCTCCCGTTTTACCAGGATACGGCGTACTCGCAGAAGTGCGGCAAGGCGCTCGTGAACGACTTATTGGCGAGCGTCTGGACTGCCGGAATCGGCTGCCACGCGTCAGCCGTGCCTTCGCGGTACCACAGGCCGAGCAGCTGACTCTCGATCGAGCTATCGGCGGCGTCCACCACGCCGTCGCCGTTGAGATCCCCGTCGGCGCCGCTGTATGAGATGTCGAGCTGTGCGGGATCCCCAAACACCAATCCCGTCGGCTCGAGCGTCACTTTGAGGTTGACGGTGTCGATGCTCAGGGTGATCAGCACCGAATCGCCCACCGCCACGTCGCCCACACCGGGGGCGTAGGTTGGATCGCTCGTGGTCAGCCGTAGGAATGGAGAGCTCGTATCTCCCGTCGCGCTCAGATAGTTGATCTGTACCGAGCGGGACTCGCCGCGCACGGCCCAGAACGACGCCGAGTACTGCTTGAGACTGAGCCTCCCCGACGACGCTGCGCTGACGTTGCCAGCGCCCGGGTGACCGTGCAGCACGCCGGTCGCTGTGAATTGCGGCGGCGAGCCTCCGGCCCAGAGGAGGAAGTGGGGCTGCAGGGGCTGCTGTGACGCTTGCTGCTGGGCCGCTTGAGAACGCGGTCCGACTTGGTCAGAGCAGCGGGCCGCCAACAACGCGAGCGCGAGCGGGATCAGACTACGGCGCAGGGACATACGCTTCTCCACGTTCATGAGAGTCCTACCACGCGACCGCGTAATTCGAGAAATGCGGGAGCAGCCCCGCGACGTATTGAGAGCTCGGACTCCAAACGCTCTGCTTGACCTTGATCGACGTTTGCAGGTACGTCAGGATGCCCAGCGCGTTGTCGACCTGGGCGATGCGCGGACTGACGATGGTGGAGACGCCGCAGTCCTTGTAGCTGGTATAAAGGATGGCGCCCCAGCCGTCGAACCGGTTTGCCGGGAACTGCAGTCCGTCCGGCTGGAACCGTACCCAGCGCACGCCACCTGCTGGCGCAACCGCGGTGATCGTCACCGGCGCACTCAGCACAAGGGAATCGACGAATAGCGTGTGGGTCCCGACGGTCAGCGATCCGCCGCGCGGTCCGATCACGCGTGTGACGGAATCGTACGATTGCGCGCAGGCGACGAGACCGAGGGGTGTGGGGTTGGACGTCAGGCTGAATTCAGCGGGCGCGGCGGTGGGAGAGCGATCACAGGCAACGGCGACGGTCGCAACGACCAGCACGACCGTCTTGACGGCAGAGTGCATATGGGACACCTTGTGGGGAGTTTTTCGTCCCGCGACCCGGCGCACTTCCGGGCACTGAGGTCACCAAACTAGTGCCACTTTGAGACCTGTCAAGGTCCACAAAAGAACCGACAAAGCTCCTATTGGGGACCGACTGACGGTCCTCCTGGCCCTGTTCAGCCCCTGGGAGCACATCTCGTTGACGTATCGGCAGTTGGCGGCCGAGCTCGGTCCCCCCGTCACCGAAGCAGCCGTGAAGAAGTGGCCGCATCGCCGCGGTTTTCCCGCGGATGCCGCGCGCCGCATCGTGGCCAAGGCCCGCGAGCGCGGCTTGGTGGGCGTGACGCTCGAATGGGTCATGTGGGGCGAGGGGCAGACGCCGCAGCGACCGGGCAAGCTGATGCCCGACCGGCCGGTGGCGGTGGCGTCCGCGGGGGAGGGTCGCGAGCCGCACGGTCGGCCCGCTGCCCTTATCACCCAGGCTCTGGAAGCGGACTTGAGCCACAACGAGTTCGGCCAGTGGTCGTCGCCTGAGGTCCAACACACGGTCATCTGGGCGCTCAAGGATCTGGCTCGCCGCCTGTGGGTGCTGCGGTTCGACATGGGCGAGACATTCAAGCTGACCGACGAGTGGGCGGCGAGAATCGGTCTCCCGGTCCGCCCGCCGGAACAGCCCGCCGACAGCACAGGGGGTGGACAGAATACCTGACTTGAGTCAGATATCACGTCATGGATGCGATTGATCAGATCCGTCGTTTCAACCGCACCGTCACGCAGCAGATCGGCGCCCTCCATAGTCAGTTCCTCGGCCGTGACCGGTCGCTCGGCGCCTCCCGCCTCCTCTTCGAGATTGGACTCAAGGGCATCGAAGTCCATCGCCTGCGTGCCCGCCTGGAGCTGGACTCCGGTTACGTGAGTCGCCTGTTGCGGAGTCTCGAGGCTGAGGGGCTGGTCCGGACGGGCTCATCATCGAGCGACGCGCGCGTGCGGGTCGTGACGCTGACCACGGCGGGCCGGAAGGAGCTGGCCGTGTTGAATCGCCTGTCGGATCGGGCGGCCGCAACGCTGCTCGACCGACTCAGCGAGCCGCAGCGCGTCGCGCTCGCGTCGGCCATGGAGTCGGTGGAGCGGCTGCTCCGAGCCGGCGCGGTGCAGCTGCGGCTCGGAGACCCCCGGAGCCGATCCGCTCGCCATTGCCTCGAGAGCTATTTTGCCGAGCTGGCCCGGCGTTTCGATGCCGGCTACGATCCGAGCCGCGGCATTCCCGCGACGCCGGACGAGCTCACACCGCCCCGGGGCTATTTTGTTCTGGCCACGCTCAACGGGGAGCCGGTCGGGTGTGGCGCGCTCAAATGCCATCGCGACCACGGCGAGATCAAGCGGATGTGGGTGGCTCCGTCCGCACGCGGCCTGGGGATCGGCAAGCGCATCCTGCAGCGACTCGAAGAGCTGGCGCGCCGGCGGCGGATTCCGCTGCTGCGCCTCGAGACCAACAAGACACTCAAGGAGGCGCAGGCGCTGTACCGGGCCAGCGGTTATCGTGAGGTCCAGCCGTTCAACGACGAGCCGTATGCCCATCACTGGTTCGAGAAGCGGCTCAGGGGAAAGGGGAGAGTACGCTAATGGAACAGCTCCTCAAGACCACGGCGGAGCGCGCCTGGCGCTACCGGCAGAATCTGGACAACCGCAGCGTCGCTCCGACTCCCGAGGCGCTCGAGGACCTGCGGCGGTTCGACGAGCCGTTGCCGGCGCAGCCGAGCGATCCCGCCGCGGTGATCGCGCTACTTGATGAAGCCGGTTCCCCAGCGACCATGGGCTCCGCCGGTGGGCGCTTCTTCGGCTTTGTGGTGGGCAGCTCGCTCCCGGCGACGGTCGCGGCGAGCTGGCTGGCCGCGGCGTGGGATCAGAACGCCGGGATCGTGGTGCTCTCGCCGGTCGCCGCCAGGCTCGAGGACGTGGCCATCCGCTGGCTGCTCGAGCTGCTGGGATTGCCCGTCGGGTGCGGGGCGGGATTCGTGACCTGCGCGACGCAGGCGAATTTCGCGGGGCTCGCCGCGGCCCGGCACGCGCTGCTGGCGCGGAAGGGGTGGGACGTCGAGACGCATGGACTATTCGGTGCGCCACCTATCACGGTGGTGGTATGTGAGCACGTCCATGTGAGCGTGCTCAAGGCGCTGTCGCTCGTGGGATTGGGCCGCGAGCGCGTGATCAGGGTGCCGGCGGACGACCGCGGCCGGATGCGCGTGGACGCGCTGCCGCGGCTCGACGACCACACGATCGTCTGTCTCCAGGCGGGGGACGTGAACACGGGCGCGTTCGACCCGGCCGAGGAGATCATTCCGCTGGCGCAGGCGGCGGGGGCGTGGGTGCATGTGGATGGGGCGTTCGGCTTGTGGGCGGCGGCCGCCCCCGCGCGCGCCTATCTAATGAAAGGGTTCGCGGCGGCCGACTCGTGGGCCACCGACGCCCACAAGTGGCTCAACGTGCCGTACGACAGCGGCATCGTGTTCGTGCGCGAGGCGCAGCACTTACACGCCGCGATGGCCGTGAACGCGCCCTATCTGGTGATCGGCGAGGCACGGGAGCCGGAGCATTACACGCCTGATTTCTCGCGCCGGGCACGCGGGATCGAGGTGTGGGCGGCGCTGCGCTCCCTCGGCCGGCAGGGTGTGGCGGACTTGGTGGAACGCACCTGTCGCCACGCCACGCGCTTCGCCGCGGGGCTGCGCGCGGCGGGGTGCGAGATCTTGAACGACGTGGTGATCAACCAGGTGCTCGTCTCGTTCGGCGACGCGGAGACCACCCGTCGTGTGGTCGCCGGTATTCAGGCTGACGGCACGTGTTGGGCCGGGGCGACCGTGTGGCGCGGGCACACGGCCATGCGGATCAGCGTATCGTCTTGGGCCACGACGGAGGCGGACGTCGAGCGGAGCCTGGAGGCGATGATCAGGGTGGCGGGGGAGGTGAGGGGAGCGCGCGTGGACGATCGCTTGACGATGCGATCGTGAAGGTTGCGCGTTAACTCACTGCTTCAGCTCATAGAACAGCTTCTCAACTGTGATGCTGCCTAGTTCGAGCGGCGTGCTCAGAACCACTCCCAGTCCGAATGTGACCATGCCGGTATCGGTCGGGCTGTTGCGTTCGGTTCGGTTCATGAACACGCCCGCGAACGCTTCCTTGGCCCCATCCGCGTACACCTTCGTAGCGGTGAGTAATGCTCCCTCGATCCTGGCATGCTCGAGGTCGAACTTTCGGCACAGCTGATCGCCTTCGTAGCCACTTGCCTGAACCGTACCGTCCCTCCGAGCCTGCACGGTGATCACGTAACCCAGGTCCGGGACTTCGTACGTACCGGAGTACTGTGCGATGTCCGGTTGGACGACAGGTTCGCTGCGAACGTCCTTGTACTTCTCTTTTCTGATGCCATGCTTCTCGCGGACGACACTCTTGTGTTTGGTGAAGGCTGCCGCGATCTCTTGGGCTCTCGACTGGGGGGACACTTGTTGAGCGGCAACAACCGCAGAGCAGGTGACCAAGAACGTCACGAGGGCAGGAGTACGCATCATTTTCCTCTCCTTAGTTAGTCGGTGGACACCGCTGGAGAGGAATTGGTTGCCTGGTGGAGTACCGGATCGCGCAGCAGGTTGCTAAGTTAGGACCCTACCGCCACCGTAGCTCAGTGGTAGAGCTCTCGATTCGTAATCGAGCGGTCGTCGGTTCAAATCCGACCGGTGGCTCTTTCTCCCGCCTGCCGTTACGCCCTTTTTAGCCTTACTCCGCCACTCCCTGTTTCTACATGGAGGCGCCCCCGTCCATCACCAATCCTCCCCTCCACGTGGTCTTGCTGGACCTTCCGCACCTGCACAGGGATCCCGCCGAGGTCGATGCCACCCGAGCCGGTGTCGAGCACGACGTCCGCGCCGTAGCCCGCCGGCAGCGTGAGATTCACCTCGCCCGAACCGGTGTCGACGTCGATTGTGCCGCCACCAGCCAGGAGCTCGAGCGTCACGTCCCCCGAGCCGGTGTCGATCTTGAGATCGTCGGCCTTCACCGCCGTCGCGTCGGCGTTGCCCGAGCCCGTGTCGATCTTCAGCGACCGCCCCTCGGCGTGATCGATCGTCACGTCGCCCGATCCGGTGTTGACCGACAGGTCGTCCCCCTTCGCCCGGGTGACGCTGACCGTCCCCGAGCCGGTGTCGAGTTTCAGGTCGCCCGCGATGTCGGTGGCGTGTACGTCGCCGGAGCCGGTGTTGGCGTCGAGCGACCCGGTGATCCCGCTCGCCGTGACGTCGGCGGAGCTGGCGCTGAGCGTCAGCTGGCCGTTCACGTTCGTGGCCGTCAGCTTCCCGACCGCGAGGTGGATCGCCACACGCCGGCCCGCAGGCACGAGCACCCTCAGGTCGGCGTATGCCTCCATCCCGGAGCCGTCGCCGCGGATGCGTACGCGGCGGCCGCCGAAGAAGCGGTGGTCGTGCGTGTAGTCGAACGTGCCGTCATCCCGGACGTCGAGCGTGGTGCTCGAGTGGTTGCCGAGCGCGGGATAGACGATCTCGTCGTCGGGGTACATCACGCGCAGCGTCTGCCGGCTCCCGATCGGGCCTGTCTGCACGTCGAGCTTCGCGCCGTCGGCGCCGCCGCGCGTCACCTCGACCACCACGTCGCCCGCCGTCCCTGCGGCGACGTGGATTGCCCCGGCGAGATTGTAAATGGCGACGTTATCGCCGCTCACCGTGTAGCGCTGCGGGGTTTGTGCGGCGAGAGGAAGGGCAGCCAAGAGGACCAGGGCGGCTGGGACGACGGAGGTGCGCATGGGTTGTTCCACCGTAGAGAGTGGTCGCGAAGCCGTACGCGGTCGCACGGCGGGGGGTTCCAGAAGAGGGATAGGGCGATGGCTTAAATGGTTGCCCACTCATTCTCTACCGAAACCCCAGGATTCGCTTCACCGCCAGCTTGAGCTCGCCTGCCGTGACCGGGTCGCGCCAGTGCGGGCCGCCGCCGTGATCGGGTGTGCCGAATACGGTAATGCGCGCGAGCAGACCCGGGTGTTCCACTTCCACGTCCGCGAGCAGCGAGTCCACCTCGTGCCGGATCTCCGCCTCGGGTGCTCGGGTGTAGATGAGGAACCGGGTCGGACGGTCGGCGAAATACCGCAGAAACGTCTTCAGCGGAGGTCGCGGGTCGTCCGATGCCGGTCCGCGAAACGTGGAGTAGTGCATGATGATCAGGTCGGGATTGAAGCCGATCAGCTCGTCATACCGATGCCAACCCGGTCCTCCCGTCTCCTTCTGCCGTACGATCGGCAGGTCGGCCAGGATGTCGCTGATCACGTCGGCGTTCGTCCCGCTCGCGCGGATCGTCTCCTCGTCGTAAATGCGCGAGGGGTGGGGTGAGTCCATCATGATCACGAGCGGACGATGGGCGGCTTGCCAGCGGTGCCAGCCCCACGCCGAGCCCCCCACGACCGCCACGACGGCGACAGCCGCGGCGAGCGCCCGCCACCCCCGCGCGCGGCGCCCGGGAGGCCGGGGGCCGGGTGGTGCGGTCAACGCGGCGGCGAAGTCCGCGGCGGAGGCGAATCGCTCGGCCGGGACCTTGGCGAGCGCTTTGGCGACGCTCACGTCCACGGCTTGCGGCACATCGCCCCGCACCACCGCGAGCCGGACGGGCCGTTCGGCCAGCAGCTTCGCGATGATCGCGCGTGGCGTCGGCCCCGTATGCGGCGGCTCGCCTGCCAACATCTCGTACAGCACCGCCCCCAAGGAGTACACGTCGCTGCGCGCATCCACGCGCTGATCGGCCGTCGCCTGTTCGGGACTCATGTATTCGGGCGTCCCGACCGACAGCCCCGTCTCGGTGAGACGCTGGCCCGCACCCTGGCCCACCGCGAGCGCGATCCCGAAGTCGCTCACCATTGCTTCGCCCTCGTGCAGCAACACGTTCTCCGGCTTGACGTCCCGATGGATCACACCCTGACGGTGGGCGTAGTCGAGCGCGGCCGCCACCTGCTGCGTGATGCGGAGCGCCTCGTCGAGCGCGAGCTGCTTCTCCCGCTCGAGCCGTCCCCGCAACGACTCTCCGCGGATATAGGGAACGACGTAATAGAGGATCCCGTCGGCCTCGCCGGAGTCGATCAGGGTCAGGATGTGCGGGTGATCGAGCCGGGCCGTGATGGCGATCTCGTGCAGGAACCGCTCTGCGCCCAGGACGGCGGCGAGCTCGGGGCGCAGCACCTTGAGCGCGACCGGGCGGTCATGCTTCAGGTCGTGCGCCAGGTAGACGGTCGCCATGCCGCCCCGGCCGAGCTCGCGCTCGATCCGGTAGCGGCCGGCCAGGGCTTCCGCGAGCGGACGGACATCACTCACGCCGCGCCATACTACGCAATTGACACGAGTGCGGAAGAGGGCTAGCCTATGCCCATGCCGCGCATGCGCTATTACTTCTTTTTTTGGTACGGCCCCGAGGGGGGGTCCGTAAGCTCGTGCGCTCCGTGATGCGGCGTTAAACGACAGCGAAACGACCTTACGCGGCCCCGCAACGCGGGGCCGCTTCGTTTTCGGGAAGGAGCGTCCATGATCATCGTCCTGCGCCCCCACGCCAGCGAGCACGACCTGGAGCAGGTCATCGCCCAGGTCACCGCCCTCGGCCTCACGCCGCACGTGTCGCGCGGCGTGAGCCGCACCATCGTCGGCTGCATTGGCGACGAGGATCGGCTGCGGGAGGTGCCGCTGCACGCGGTCCCCGCGGTAGAAACCATTCTCCCGGTCGAGAAGCCCTACAAGCTCGCTGCCCGCGAGTTCGTGGCGCGCGACACGGAGGTGACGCTCGGCGGGGCGGCCGTGGGCGACGGAGCGGTCCACACGATCGCAGGTCCCTGCTCGGTGGAAGGCCGGGACATGCTGCTCGAGACGGCCACCGCCGTGAAGCAAGCGGGCGCGATGGCGTTGCGTGGCGGCGCCTTCAAGCCCCGCACCTCGCCGTACTCGTTTCGGGGACTGGGGCTCGAGGCGCTCGACCTGCTCGTCGCCGCGCGCGAGGCGAGCGGTCTCCCGGTCGTAACCGAGGTGCTCGACACGCGGCACGTGGCGCTCGTCGCCGAGAAGGCCGACTGCCTCCAGGTGGGCGCGCGTAACATGCAGAACTTCGCGCTGCTCACCGAGGTGGGCGACAGCGGCAAGCCGGTGCTCCTGAAACGTGGCATGTCGGCGACGCTGGAGGATCTCCTGCTCGCCGCGGAGTACGTGCTGGCGCGCGGCAACCGCCAGGTGATGCTGTGCGAGCGCGGCATCCGCACGTTCGAGCGCGCGCTGCGCAACACGCTCGACATCGGCGCCGTGCCCTACCTGAAGCGGGAAACCCATCTGCCGGTGCTGGTCGACCCCAGCCATGCGGCCGGTCGACGCGACCTGGTGCCCGCGCTGGCGCTCGCGGCGGTGGCCGCGGGTGCGGACGGGCTGCTGATCGAGGTGCATCCCGATCCCGACCACGCGCGCTCGGACGGCGATCAGTCCCTGCCGCTGGATGCGTTCAGTGACCTGATGGAGCGGGTCCGCGACGTGGCGGCGGCCGTTGGGCGCCGCGTGGCGGAGGCGGCTACGCCGTGAGCGTCAGCTTGTGGCCTTTGGCCCTGAGCGACGCGAGGAGCCCCACTTTCTCGACCGACTTCATGTAGGCCTCGTCGGGGCTGATCTCTTTTTTCTCCACCAGCTCGATCAGCGCGTCATTTAGCGTCACCATGCCGAGCTGCTTGGACGTCTGGATGATCGAGGGGACCTGGAAGGTCTTCCCTTCGCGGATCAGGTTGGAGATGGCCGGAGTGGCGAGCAGGATCTCGCGCGCCGCTATGCGGCCGCCCTGGATCTTCTTGCACAGCGTCTGCGAGACGACCCCCTTCAGCGATTCCGAGAGCATCACGCGGATCTGCGCCTGGCGGTCGGCGGGGAACTGATCGATGATCCGGTCCACCGTCGAGGCGGCGGTGGTGGTGTGCAGCGTGCCGAACACGAGGTGTCCCGTCTCGGCCGTCTCGATCGCGATCGCGATGGTCTCGAGGTCGCGCATCTCGCCCACGAGCACGATGTCGGGGTCCTCGCGCAGCGCGGCGCGCAGCGCCGACTTGAAGCTGCCCGT
>CBFHAJ010000036.1:0-26169 GCA_965653495.1 uncultured bacterium
CGGGGGCTCAACGAGAATTACGCCCGCGAGCTGCTCGAGCTGCACACCCTCGGCGTGGATGGCGGCTACAGCCAGCAGGACGTGATCGCCGTCGCGCGCATCTTCACCGGCTGGAGCATCCGGCGGCCGCAGCAGGGCGGTGACTTCGAGTTCCACGACTGGGCCCACGACCGGGGAGAGAAGCAGGTATTGGGCGTCGACTTCGCGGGCGGGCACGGCATGGACGAAGGGATCCGCCTCCTCAAGCTGCTCGCGAATCACCCGGCGACGATGCATCACGTGAGCCGCCAACTGTGCCAGCGCTTCGTGAGCGACGACCCGCCCGACGGCTGCGTGGACGATGCCGTGGCCGCGTGGAAGCGCACGGGGGGTGACATCCGCGAGGTGCTGCGCGCCATTCTCCACGGGCCCGACTTCTGGGCCGCCGCCAACGTGGGCTCGAAGGTGAAAACGCCACTCGAATTCGTGGTGAGTGCCGCCCGCGCCCTGGCCGCCCAGCCCGACACCGCACCGCGCCTCTCGCAGATGGTGGCCCGCCTGGGGGAGCCGCTCTATCTCCACCCGGCCCCGGACGGCTATCCTGAAAAGGAAGAGGCCTGGGTGAACAGCGGCGCGCTGCTCGACCGCATGAACGTCGCGGTGACCCTCGCGAGCGGCAAGCTGCCCGGCGTCCCGGTCGTGCTCGATTCCATCTGGGCCGGCACGGGTGACGGTGTCGTCGACGCGATCGACGCGACCGTGCTCGGCGGCACGATGTCCGAGAACACGAAGAATGTTATTCGGCAACAGATATCGGAGATCAGTGACCCGGCGCAAGCCCGGGCCCTGGCGATTGGTTTGGCCCTCGGTGGGCCGGAATTTCAGAGGCAATGATGGCGATTTCGAGACGAGTGTTCGTGAAATCTGGCGGGCTGGCTCTCGTGAGCCTCGGCCTCGATCCTCTCTTTCTCGAGCGGGCGGCCTTTGCCGTCCGCCCGTCCGCCAGTCCGCCCGACCGCCGCATTTTGGTTTGCTTATTCCAGCGCGGCGCCGTGGACGGGCTCAACATGATCGTCCCGCACGGTGATGCCCTCTACTATCGCGAGCGCCCGCGGATCGCCGTGCCCAACCAGGACGTGATCGATCTCGACGGCTACTTCGGCCTGCATCCTCGCCTCACGGCGCTCAAGAGCCTGTGGGACTCGAAGCGGCTCGCGGCGATTCACGCGATCGGCTCACCCGATGCGACCCGCAGCCACTTCGATGCGCAGGACTACATGGAGTCCGGCACCCCCGGGGTGAAAGCCACGCCCGACGGCTGGCTCAACCGCTACTGCCAGCACGACCGGGAGCACCAGGACACGGCGTTTCGCGCGGTCGCGTTCGGCCCGGCGTTGCCGCGCATCTTGGCCGGCACCGCGCCGAGTCTCGCCATCGACGACCTGCAGGCGTTCGGCATGCGGGCGCCGCAGCCCGCCGCGCGTGATCGCCTCACACGCGCCTTCGAGGAGCTCTACGCCGGATCGGCCACCGGGCTCTTGTCGACCTCCTCGCGCGAGGCGTTCGAGGCGATCCAGTTGCTCAAGCAGGTCGACCCGACCCGTTTTCCTCCCGCCAATGGCGCCGACTATCCGCGCGGCAAATTGGGGAGATCGCTGCTTCAGATCGCACAGCTCATCAAGGCCGGCGTGGGTCTGCAGATCGCCTTTGCCGACGTGACGGGGTGGGACACGCACGTAAACCAGGGCGCGACCGAGGGCCAGCTCGCGGCGCGCCTGGCCGAGCTGGGCCAGGCGCTCGCCGCGTTCGCTCAGGATCTCGGGCCCGAGCTGGAGAATGTCGTCGTGCTGACCATGTCCGAGTTCGGGCGCACAGTGCGCGAGAACGGCAACTCGGGCACCGACCATGGGCACGCCACGGCGATGTTCGTGATGGGTGGGCCTGTGAACGGGGGTAAAGTGCTCGGGAAGTGGCCGGGCCTCGACCCCGCGAACCGGTTCGAAGGCCGCGACGTCGCGGTGACCACGGATTTCCGTGACCTGTTCGCCGAAATCCTGGCGCGCCACCTCGGCGCGCGGGATCTGACGGACGTGTTCCCGGGATTCACGCCCGATCCGGCGCGCTTCCCGGGCGCGGTCAGCGGCTAGCCACCACCCGCTCCAGCGCCGCGACGAGCGGCTCCACGTCCCACGGGCCGTCGTGGCGCGCCCCGTTGATGAAGAACGTGGGCGTCCCGTTGACGCCGCTCGTCACGCCGCTGCGAAAGTCCTCCTGCACCCGCGGCTCGTACGTCCGCGCGGCCAGCTCGCGACGCAACCGCTCCACGTCGAGCCGCAGGTCGCGCGCGTACTCGCGCAGGTACTCGTCGTCGAGCGCGAATTGTCGCTCGAACAGGCGATCGTGCATGTCCCAGAACTTCCCCTGCGCGCCTGCTGCTTCCGCCGATTCCGCCGCGTGCTGGGCGTGCGGATGGCTCTCGCGCAACGGAAAGTTGCGAAACACGAACCGCAGCTGAGCCCCGAGACGCCGCCGCACCTCCTTCACAATCGGATAGGCGCGCCCGCAGTACGGGCACTCGTAGTCTCCGTACTCGACCAGGGTGATGGGCGCGTGTATCGGGCCCAGCGTGTGGTCCCGCTCGCCGACGGGGAGGGTGAGCGTCGCCGCCGCGCGCGCCTTGCTCACGCCACTCGTTGCGCCGCCGCGATCGTGTCGAGCGCGCGCAGGATCCCGTCAGCGCCGGGATTCACGCCCACCGGCGAGACGTCGCTCCAGCGGACGACCCCCTCCGCATCGATCACGAACAGGGCGCGCTCCGCGATGCCGTCGCGCTCACGGTACACGCCGTAGGCTCGCGCGACCGTTCCCTTGGGCTCGAAGTCCGCGAGCAGCGGGAAGCGCAGCTTACGGTCGCGCGCGAACGCGAGATGGCACCACGCCCCGTCCACCGAGACGCCCAGCAGCTGGGCATTGTAGCGCTCGAACTCGGGGAGCACCTCGTTGTACAGCGCCATCTGGTCGCCGCACACCGGACTCCAGTCGGCCGGGTAGAACGCCAGGATCACCGGTCGGCCGCGCAGCTCGCGCAGCGACACCGCCTGGTCCGGGGTGCGAGCCAGACGGAACTCCGGCGCCGGCGTGCCAGCGGGGAGCGGGCCACCTGGGGGAGCGGGGGCGACCTGCGTAGCCATTGCGACTCCTTTCACGTGATCTGCGCGAGATAGCGCGCCGCCGAGCGCGCCACGGCATCCTGAGCGCCCGTCAGTATGTTGCGGCCCCACCAGGCGCCGAAAATCTGCTCGTAGCGGTACGGCTCGAGCGCCTGGACGATGCGCCGCACGGCCGCCGCGCCCAGCGGGATATAGTTTGGGTAGCTGTACATGAAGCTCACGTGGCGCCGGTCCTGCGCCACCTGCACGACATCGCCGGAGAGCAGCGCACCACGACCGCCCGCTCCGCCAGCCCAATGCAGCACCGTCGCCCCGGCGAAGTGCCCGCCGCACCGCACCAGCGTCAGCCCGGGGCCGAGCGCCAGGGTCTCCCCCTCCCAGGGCCGCACGACCGGATCGGGGCGCATGATCCAGCGGCGATCGTCCGCGTGCAGATACACGGGCACGCCGCCGAACGCATGACTCCACTCGATCATCGCGCTGTAGTAGTGCGGGTGGGAGATCGCGATTGCCGTGATCCCACCCAGCGCGCGCACGGCATCCACCACGCCCTCGTCGATGAGGGGGATGCAGTCCCACAGGACGTTGTGCCCCCCCGCTCGTACGAGCAGCGCGCGCTGGCCGATGGCGAACGCCGGCTCGATGCCGATCCCCTCGAGATCAGGCGCCTCACGCTTCCAGGCGACGCGATGCCCCGCGCGCAGCCCGTCGAGCGTGGTCCAGACCTGCCCCTCCCACCCCACGAACTGCCGCTCGTCCTCGCAGATGGGACAGCGCGGCGGCGGCGGGGACTCGGCGAACTGCGTGCCGCAGGTGGCGCAGATGTAAAGCGGCATCAGGACGCGGGCGACTCGACGCTGGCGATCGGCAGCTCGAGCCGCTCGGCGCCCCGCAGCACCACAATCGTCGCGGGCACACCGATCCGATCTTCGGTGAGCAGCCGGTGCAGGTCGTCGATGCCCGTGACCGCGCTGCCGTCGAACGCCACGATGATATCGCCCGTGGCGAGCCCGGCGCGCGCGGCCGGGCCGTCCGGCTCGACGCCCGTGACCAGGACACCACTCTTGCCCTCGATCCCGTGTGCCCGCTGGGCCAGTCGCAACAGCGGCACGTGCTGGCCCGCCACCCCGATGCGCCCGCGGCGGATCTTCCCGTGCCGGATCAGCTGGCCGGTCACGACTTTGGCCGTATTGATCCCCACTGCGAAGCAGATGCCTTGCGCCGGGAGAATCACGGCCGTGTTCACGCCCACGACGCGACCGCGCGAGTCCACCAGCGGGCCCCCGGAGTTGCCCGGGTTGAGCGCCGCGTCGGTCTGAATCACGTCGTCGATCAGCCGGCCGCCCACCGAGCGGAACGAGCGACCCAGCGCGCTCACGACTCCCGCGGTGACCGTGCTCTGGAAGCCGAGCGGGTTGCCGATCGCCACGACGAGCTGCCCCACGCGCAGCGCGCGCGAGTCACCCAGCTCGGCGACGCTGAGCGCAACGGGGGGCACGCGCAGCACGGCCAGATCGGTACCGGGGTCGTCTCCCACCAGCTCCGCCCGCACGCGGCGCCCGTCGGCGAACGCGGCGTCGATGCGCGTGGCCTCGTGCACCACGTGACTGTTCGTGAGCACGAAGCCGTCAGGGGTGAACACGAAACCGGAGCCATTCCCCGGGACCTCCCGGTCGGACCGGCCACGGCGCTCCACTCGGTGGCGCACGTCCACGCTCACGACGGCGGGTCCGACACGCTCCGCAGCGCTGGTCACCGCACGGGAGTAGGCGTCGAGCAGCTCTCCTTCTTTTACGGCATCCGTCTCGAAATCGGTCGTCGGATGCGGCGGGGAATCGTCGGTCAGTAACTGCAAATCTGCGTCCATGACAGGCCTATCCTTCCTTTTCTATCTCTACTGGGAACGCCGGCCGGTTCCCGTATATTTTGGGCTCCATATGGAGCTCACGGGGTCGCTCGCCGTCGTCACCGGCGCCACGGCGGGAATCGGGCGCGCCACCGCCTTCGCGCTGGGCCGGGCCGGGGCCCGGGTCGCCATCTGCGCCCGGACCGAGGGCAACGTGCACGCCACGGTGCGCGACCTGAAGGCGTCTGGGACCGATGCGATCGGCATGCCGTGCGACGTCTCCGACCCGGCCTGCGTCGACGCCTTCGCCGTGTTCGTGCGCCGCCAGCGGGGTGTCCCCCGCGTGCTCGTCAACAACGCCGGAATCGGCCGGTTCAAGCCGCTGGTCGAGCTGTCGCTCGAGGACTGGGACGAAACCATGAGCGTCAACGTACGCTCGTTGTTTCTCGTCACGCGGGCGTTCCTGCCGGAGATGAAAGCGGCGGGGGACGGGACGATCGTCAACATCGCCTCGCTCGCCGGCAAGAACGGCGTGGACGGCGGCACCGCGTACTGCGCCTCGAAGCACGCCGTGCTGGGGTTCTCCAAGAGCCTCATGCTGGAGGTACGGAAGGCGGGCCTGCGCGTCGTGGCGATCTGCCCGGGATCCGTCGATACGGGCTTCCGCGAAGCCCGAGCCAATCGTGACCGGGTGCTCACGGCCGACGATGTCGCTCACGCCGTCGTGGCGACGCTCACCGTGTCCGACCGCGCGATGATCTCGGAGCTCGATATCCGGCCTACGAATCCATGACGTCCCGACTCCCCCAATGCTCGACGCGATCCGCAAGCTATTGAGCGAGGCCGGCAAGGCCAAGCAGACGCGCGCCTTCTGGCAGGCCACCACCGGGATCCTGAGCGAGTGGACCGGCGCGCGGGTCGAGCTCGGCTACAGGGGCTTGCACGAGTCGGGCAGCGCGCAGGCGGGCACGGCGCGCGGGGATGGCGAGCCGTTCATTACGGACTACCACGATGCCGAAGGACGCCACGTCAGTGCCCGGTTCGCGGGCCTGCCGGCCGGGTTTCCCACCGACACGCTGCGCTCCGCGATCGAGATCGCGACGCATCTCGCGGTGATGGTCGCCCGCCGCGCCGGGCTGGAGCGTGAGCGCCGCCTGGGGACCTTTCTGGTGGAGCTGTCGCGCTGGCTCCTGGCGGCGCCGGAACGCGAGCTGCTGCTCCGCTACACCCTCCAGAGTGTGACCAGCCTGGTGGATGCCCAGGGGGCGTATGTCGCGCTCCGCGGCAGCGGGCTCGCGGGCCTCCAGGTGATGGCGACCGTGGGACAGTGCGCGGAGTTCGACGGCCGCGATATCGCCCTCGATGCCAGCGTCACCGGTCGGGTGGTGCGCACGGGAGAGGCCCTGCTCACGGACAACATCCTCGCCGAGGAGGATGCCCAGCGGGCGCTGTCTCCTTCGGATACGGCGCGCGCTGCCATGATCGCACCGCTGCGCACGTCGAGCGGCGTCGTGGGGGCCGTCGGCGTAGTGCGCTACGTGCGCCCGGGAGGGGAAGAGCCGCCGGCCTTCCAGCTGATGGAGCTCCAGTACCTCACGGCGGTGGCGGCGTACATCGCGGGTGGGCTGGAGCTCTCCGAAGCCGTGAGTGGCGCGCGCGCGGCCGCCGAGCGCGCCCACGCGATGGTCGACGGCAGCCCCCTGCCGATGGTGCTCGTGGACCGGGGCGGGCGGGTGTTGCAGCTGAACCAGGCGGGCTGCCGCCTGTTCGGCGTCGGGTCCGAGGTCCAGGCCCTCAATACCCACCTCGAGGCCCTCGGGCTCTCTCCCAGCGAAATCTCGCTGCACCTCGTGCTGGCCCGGGCGCGCGAGGGGACCGCCTGGCACGGGCGGGTGCTCGTCACGCGGCCGGGGGGCGATCGCCGGCTGTGCGACTGCACCGTCACGGGCCTCTCGGGCGCGGGGCCGGACAGCCTGCTCGTCGCGATCTACGACCGCACCGACGAGCTGCGCGCGCAGCGCGAGCTCGTCGCCCGCGAAAAGCTCGCCACCGTCGGCGAGATCGCCAGCGGCGTGGCCCACGAGGTGAACAACCCCCTCGCGGCGATCCGTATGGAGGCGGAGCTGCTGGGCCGCGCGAGCAGGGATCCCGACACGAGCACTACCGCGGCCACGATCACCCGCGAGGTGGACCGCGCGGCCCGCATCGTGCGCAGCCTGCTGCGCCTCGCCCGGCGCGCCGACACGGCCCCTACGCGCATCCAGGTCAACGACCTGGTGCACGACGTCGCGGAGATCCGCCGGCGGGTGATGCGCACGGAAAGCGTGGAATTCCGCACCACGCTCGACGACTCGGCGCCCCCCGTACTCGGCCTCGGCCAGGAGCTGCAGCAGGTGGTGATCAATCTCGTCACCAACGCCGAGTACGTCGTGCGCGGCCGGCAGCCGGCCATCGTCATGCTGACCACGCAGGCACGCGAAGGGTGGGTACGCTTGACGGTGGAAGACTCGGGGCCCGGCGTGCCGCGCGAGATCCGGGCCCGCATCTTCGATCCGTTCTTCACTACCAAGAGTCCCGACGAAGGTACGGGCCTGGGGTTGGCGATCTGTCAGCGCGTGGTGGCCGAAGTCGGGGGGAAGATCTGGCTCGAAGACTCCGAGCTGGGCGGCGCCAAGTTCGTGGTCGAGATGCCCGCCGCCCCCGAGCACGTGGAGGCGACGACGATCGGGTGACCCGCCGGGGGTTAGTGCTCGAGGATGCGGCTGCGGTACGCGCCCAGCGCGATCAACCCGTACGCGCCCAGTCCCACGAGCAGGGCCGTGAGCCGCCAGTCGAACGCGTACCGGGTCGCGCCCACGGCCGCCGCCACCAGCCAGACCACGCTGGCGATGAAGCCGAGCACCACGACTTCTTTGCGGGCCATGAGGATTCCGAATACGTAGCCCCAGCTGAAGCCGCACACCGCGAGGAACATCACGCCGTGGGGAATTTTGACGGGGTCGATCAAATTGAGGGCGCCCGCAAAGAAGCAGAACAGGCCCAGCACCGTGTAGCTCGCGAGGTGCAGGCCGAGCGGCAGCGGGACGGTTTCCATCTTGTTGAGGGTCATGGAGCTTAAGATAGACGCTTGAGACCATGCAAGCCACTCGCACCTATCTCGAGCTGACCAGTCCACAGCAATTCCGTGCGGCGTTTCACGACGTCCCCGGGCTCGTCGTGGAGCGGGTGCAACGCCCTACGCCCGGCTTGTACCGGGAGTGCTACCGCACCGTGGGCGAGGCCTTCCACTGGCGCGATCGCTGGGACTGGACCGACGGGGAAATCGCGGCGCACCTCGCCCAGCCCGAAATCACGTTGCACGTTGCGCGACACGAGGGTGGAGGCGCCCTGGCCGGCTGGTACGAGCTGCGCCGCGTGCCGGACGACGGCTCGGTCGAGATCGCGTACTTCGGGCTCGCGCCCGACGCCATCGGCCATGGACTCGGCAAACACCTGCTCTCGTGCGCGGTACGCGATGCCTGGGCGCTCGAGCCGCAACGCGTGTGGCTCCATACGTGCACCCTCGACCACCCGCACGCACTGCCCAACTACAAGAAGCGCGGCTTCGTGCCGTACAAGACCGAGACGTACGAGGTTAACTTCAATTCGTGAACGGCCCGCCGCCACCGCCGCGCTTCACGCTGTCGCGAACGTACAAGCTCATCATCGCCGCGGTGCTGATCGTGCCGGTGCTGGGCTTCGCGTTTTACACCTGGAGCACGCTCAACTGGAGCTACTCCACCGGTGATCGCGTGGGGTACGTGCAGAAGTTTTCCAGGAAGGGCTGGATCTGTAAGACCTGGGAGGGCGAGCTCGCGCTCGTGACGATCCCCGGAACGGTCTCGGAGAAGTTTTATTTCACGGTAAGAGACGAAGACGTCGCCCGGCGCGTGAACCAGACCCTGGGCAAGCGCGTCGCGCTGGTGTACCACCAGCACGTCGGCGTGCCGACGAGCTGCTTCGGCGAGACCCAATACTTCGTGGTCGACGTAAAGAACGTGGAATGACGACACTCGACAGCTTCGGCACCAAAGCCCGCCTCACCGCCGGCGGACGGACCTTCGAGATCTTCCGGCTGCCGAACCTCGAGCGCCGCGGTCTCGGGATCGGCCGCCTGCCTTACTCGCTGCGCATTCTGCTGGAGAACCTGCTGCGGCGCGAAGACGGCAAGGTGGTGCGTGGCGACGAAATCGAGAAGCTCGCCCGCTGGGATCCGAAAAAAACACCGGACGACGAGATCGCGTTCATGCCGGCGCGCGTCCTGATGCAGGACTTCACGGGTGTCCCCGCCGTGGTGGACGTCGCCGCCATGCGCGACGCCATGCGCCGGATGGGCGGCGACGCGAAACGCGTCAATCCCTTGCTCCCCGCTGAGCTGGTGATCGACCACTCGGTCGTGGTCGATGAGTTCGGTACCCCGACGGCGTTCCAGATCAACGCCGACCTCGAGTTTCAACGCAACCGCGAGCGCTACGCGTTGCTGCGCTGGGCCCAGGGCGCGTTCCAGGGATTCCGCGTCGTGCCGCCCGACACCGGCATCGTGCACCAGGTGAACTTGGAATATCTGGCGAGAGTCGTGTTCACAGCCGACAGTCGCACGCCTCAAGCGTACCCGGATACGCTGGTCGGTACCGATTCCCACACCACGATGATCAACGGCCTGGGCGTGCTGGGCTGGGGCGTGGGCGGGATCGAAGCCGAGGCGGCGATGCTGGGGCAACCCGTGTCGATGCTCATCCCGCAGGTCGTCGGCTTCCGGTTGACCGGCAAGCTCGCGGAAGGGGCGACCGCGACGGATCTCGTCCTCACCGTCACCGAGCTGCTGCGCAAGAAGGGTGTGGTCGGGAAGTTCGTCGAGTTCTACGGTCCGGGGATCGCGGCGCTCCCGGTGGCCGACCGGGCGACGATCGGCAACATGGCGCCCGAGTACGGCGCGACTGTGGGGATCTTCCCCGTCGACCAGGAAACCCTGCGCTACCTCGAGTTCACCGGTCGGCCCAAGGAGCAGGTGCAGCTGGTCGAAGCCTATATGAAGGAACAGGGGCTGTTCCACACCGCCAGCACACCGGAGCCCACGTACTCGGACACTCTGACGCTCGACCTCTCCACCGTGGAGCCGAGCCTCGCCGGGCCCCGCCGTCCGCAGGATCGCGTGGCCCTCGGTGCCGTGCCACGGGCGTTCCTCCAGGCGCTGCCCTCACTCGTCAAGCCGACGTCGCCGATCGCGCCGCCCACTGATATCCGGAATCAGTGGGAGACAGAGGGGGGCCAGCCGTTCGGCGGAGGCACCGCCGTGGCGGCACCGCGGCGCCGCACGCACGTGGATCTCAAGGTCGACGGGGTGGATTGCCAATTGCACCACGGGTCGGTCGTGATCGCCGCGATCACGAGCTGTACCAACACGTCGAACCCGTCCGTGATGATCGCCGCTGGCCTCGTGGCCAAGCGGGCCGTCGAGAAGGGTCTCTCCTCGCGCCCCTGGGTCAAGACGAGCCTCGCGCCCGGCTCCAAGGTCGTCACCGATTACCTGCAGCGTGCGGGCCTGATGACCTACGTCGAACGGCTGCGGTTTCACCTCGTGGGCTACGGCTGCACGACGTGTATCGGGAACTCGGGACCGCTTCCCGACGCCGTGTCGGCCGCGATCACGGAGGGCGAGCTGGTGGTGTGCTCGGTCCTCTCGGGCAACCGCAACTTCGAGGGCCGGATCCAGCAGGAAGTGCGCGCCAACTACCTCGCTTCGCCGCCCCTCGTGGTCGCCTACGCCCTCGCGGGGCGCATCGACCTCGACCTCCAGAAAGATCCGCTGGGCACCGCCAAGGACGGAAAGCCGGTCTACCTGCGCGACATCTGGCCGTCGACCAAAGACGTAGACGAGGTCGTGCGGGCATCGATCCAGTCCGCCATGTTCCACAAGGAGTACGGCGAGGTGTTCAAGGGAGATGAGCGGTGGCGCGACCTCCCGGTACCGGCCGGCGACGCGTTCGCGTGGGAGCCCGATTCCACGTACATCCGCCGAGCCCCGTACTTCGACGGCATGCCGCCTCAACCGGGACCGATCAGCGACATCCGCGGGGCCCGCGTCCTGTGCCTGCTCGGCGACAGCATCACGACGGACCACATCTCGCCCGCGGGCTCGATCAGGAAGACGAGCCCGGCGGGACAGTACCTGATCGAGCACGGCGTGGAGCCGAAAGACTTCAATTCCTACGGCTCGCGCCGCGGCAACCATGAAGTCATGGTGCGCGGCACGTTCGCGAACGTACGGCTGAAGAATCTGCTCGCACCGGGCACCGAGGGTCCCGTCACGGTCCACCTCCCCGACGGCGAGCAGCAGACGATCTACGACGCGTCGGTCAAATACCGCGCCGAGGGCGTGCCGCTGCTCGTGATCGCCGGCAAGGAATACGGTGCGGGCTCGTCGCGTGACTGGGCCGCGAAGGGCCCGCGGCTACTGGGCGTGCGGGCGGTGATTGCGCAGAGCTACGAGCGCATCCACCGTTCCAACCTGGTGGGGATGGGGATTCTGCCGCTGCAGTTCCTGCCGGGCGAGACGCCCGAGTCGCTCGGCATCACCGGGAAGGAAGTCTTCGACCTGACTGGCCTGGCGAGCGTGTTGAGCGAAGGGTTTCCCCGCGGGAAGAACCTTGAGGTCAAGGCGACCCGCCTGGACGGCTCGACCCTGCAGTTCAAGACCACCGTGCGCATCGACACGCCCCAGGAGTTGCAGTACTACCGCCACGGTGGGATTCTCGAGTTCGTGCTGCGACAGCTCAACGAGGCTTCCGGGCGCGGATGAACGCGCCCATCACCCGCCCGGCGATGTCACGGGCAAGGGTGTCAGCGTCCAGCCCTGCGCCGCTCAGCACCGCGCGCGCGTCCGCAAACTCGTAGACTCGGGTCGGCTCGACGCCGACATCCGTGAACCCTGCGGTGGTGAGGAGCCGAACGTACTCCTGCTCCTCCAGCGCACCGGCCACGCACCCGACCCACAGCTCCATGCTGCGCCGCACGGCCTCCGGGACCTCCCCCCGCACCACCACGTCGGACACCGCGAAGCGACCGCCCGGCCTGAGGACGCGGAACGCTTCGCGTAGCACACGTTGCTTATCAGCAGAAAGATTGATCACGCAGTTGGAAATGATCACGTCGACGGAAGCGTCGGGGAGTGGGACCTGCTCGATCTCTCCCTTCAGGAACTCCACGTTGGCGACGCCCGCCTTGCGCTGATTTTCCCGCGCCAGAGCGAGCATCTCGTCGGTCATATCGAGTCCATACGCCATGCCGGTCGGACCCACCCGCTGCGCCGACAGCAGCACGTCGATCCCGCCGCCTGATCCCAGGTCGAGCACGGTCTCCCCCTGGTGCAGCTCGGCCAGCGCCGTGGGATTGCCGCAGCCGAGCGACGCGAGCACCGCGCCCTCGGGAAGGGTTCCGGTTTCGTCAGCGCCGTACAGGTTCGCGCTCACCGGATCGCAGCCGCAGCCACCGCCCTTACCGTCAAGCACGCGCCGGGCCGACTCGCCGTACTTCGCCTTCACCGTCTCTTTGAGGTTGTCCTGGCCCATGGTGAAAAGATAGCGGGCTCCGCCGTCTACGGAGCCCGCTTGCCGTTCGTCCCTCGGTCGCATCACCCCCTTATGGATCGTCTGGTGGTGGTCTGGGCTCCCTCCGGAGCCGGTCGTTGAACCGCTTGGTGAGCTCGGCAAACTTCTTCCGCTGAGCTGGTGTGAGCTGGGTGGCGATCTCGCTGTCCACCCCGGCCCGCAGCGAGTCGAACCGGACGCGCATCTGGCGCCACATCGCCTGCATCTCGGGCCGGTGACGCTCGAAGATCGCCCGCACCGAATCCTGCTGCGCGGCCGTGAGGTCCAGCTCGCGAGCCAGGTACGAATGTGCGCCCGCTCCCCTGGGCCCCCCCGTGCCCCGCCAGCCGCGATGCGAGCTCCCCCCTCCCAAACGCGCGCTCAGCCCCCAGGCGACGAGGCCGCCGGCGACGAACGCCGCTACCAAGGTCGCGACCGCCCAGCCGGTGGATTGTTTGAGCATGGGGGGGGGCTCGCGGTCCTCGCTCTAGTTGTCAGCCAGGGAGGTGAACATGGTCTCCATGTCGGGCGCCTGTTGGGCCGTGAACAGCGTCGCCGCCTCGGAGCTACCCGTCGCCGAGGTGACCCACGCCGCGTCGTACCCGGACGCCACGGGCGCCGTGGTTGTCGGTTCGTTCCCGACCAGCCACCCGCTCACCAGCGCCGCCACGACGGCCGCCGCCACCGCGGCGGGGGTCCACCGGCCCAGCACGGCCCGCGACGAGCCGACGCCCGCCCCCGCGGCGCGTGCCAGGACGCGAGCGGCGAACTCCGCGTCGCTCGGGCGATCGAGCGCCGCGCGCAGGGCGGACCCCAGGGCTTCGTCGCGTTCCAGCGAGAAATCGGACATCGGGTGCGTCACAGTTCCCCCTTCCAGTCCGCGAGCAGCCGGCGCAGCCGGCGGCGCGCGTGGAACACGGCCGAGCGCACCGTGCCGGGTGCCACGCCCAGAATGCCCGCGATCTCGACCTGCGAATACCCTTCCACGTCGAACAGCACCAGGGCGATGCGATACCGTTCCGGCAGTTGTCGCAGGGCCGCTTGCAGGCGGCCTCGCAGGGCGCGTCGATCGGTCTCCACGTCGGGAAGCGGATGGTTGCCCGCGACGCTGTCATCCAGCGACGCCGCCTCCCGTACCGACCGCCGGCGCCGCCGGTCGATCGCGGCATTGGCCACGATGCGCAGCAGCCAGGGGCCGAACGGCCGGCTCGGATCGTAGCGATCGAGCTTGACCAGGGCCTGGAGCAGGCCGTCCTGCGCGGCGTCGTCCGCTTCGTCGGGGTCGCCCAAAATCGCGTAGGTCACCCGCCGGACGGGCGCTGTGAACCGGCTCACCAGCTCACCGAGCGCGCTGCGATCGCCCGCCAGCGCCCGCGCTACGAGGACTGCCTCGTCTCCCTCTCCGCCCCCCCCGGGTGCCCGACCGGTCGCGTCCGTGTCGGGGACCGCGCTCATGCTGCTGATTACGGGCGCCGCCCGCGTGATGCTGAGCCACTGAACTCTGACCCGCGAGCAGAGTATACTGAGAGCACCTTTCCAGGAGCATGGCGATGCGTAGGCGCGCGTTCGGCATCGGCTGTTTGACCGTGTTCGCGGCTTGCGTCGCTCCTCCGCCGCCCGGGGGAATGCGTTCCGGACCCGATCCCGTCAACACGCGCTACATCAACCCCGGCACGCTCGCGGCGCTTCCCGGCTTCACCCACGCGGTGAAGGTCGGTTCAACGGTGTACGTGTCGGGAGAAGTCGCGCTCGATTCGGCCGGTAAGCTGGTCGGGCCCGGCGACCTGCGGGCACAGGCCGGGCAGGCGTTCGCCAACCTCGCCACCGTGCTGCGCATCGCCGGCGTGGGCATCGATGACGTCGCCAAGCTCACGATCTACGTGGTGAATGCCAAGGCGGGGGACCTGGACGTCATCCGGCAAGCCGCGCCCGAGTTCTTTCCGGAACGCAACCCCCCGGCGGGGACCGTCGTGGGCGTGCAGACGCTGCCGCGCGACGGCCTGCTGATCGCGGTGGACGCCACGGCGATCGTGCGCGCCGCCGTCCTGCCGCGCGACGAGCGCTTCCGGGACCGACCCTGAGAACTAGAGATCAGCCGGGCGGCATCTCTCGCGCGACGGTGGGAGTGGCGAACGCCGGGCGAGCCAGCTCGGGCACTCCGAGATGCGCTCGGGCGCGGTTGAGCGCGTCGTCGATGTTGCCGTGGATGTTCTCCTCTCCCAGCTCATCGTAGAAGCCCGAGCGCTCAAGCGCCACGACCGGCTGGGCGTGCACGTCCGATAGCAGCACGAGTGTGCCCTCGCGCCCGCTGCGCCGCACCAGATCGCGCAGCGCATGGAGCCCCGTGGAGTCGATCGCGGGGACGTGCCGCATGCGCAGGATCAGCACCTTGGGGCGCCCGGCGATGCGGCCGAGCCGCTCCTTGAACGTTTCGGCCGCGCCGAAGAAGAACGGTCCGTTGATCTCGTACACTTCGACTCCCGCCGGCACCGCTCGGCGCCCCAGTGCGTTGGGGTCGTGTTCGAAGTCGTCGACGGGGTCGCGCAGCTCGTGGGTGAGGGCGCTGATGTTGGTCACCTCCGCCATGCGGCGCATGAAGAGGAATGCGGCCAGCACCATCCCGACCTCGATCGCGACGGTCAGATCCCAGAACACCGTGAGCAGAAAGGTGGTGAGCAGCACCGCCACGTCGCTCTTGGGCGCCCGGAACTCCGCCACGAAGGTGCGCCACTCGCTCATGCTGTAGGCGACGACGACGAGAATCGCCGCAAGCGTCGCCATCGGAATGAGGCCGGCCCATCGTCCGAACATCGTCGCGATCAGGAGCAGGGTCACCGCGTGGGTCATCCCCGCCACGGGCGTGCGGCCGCCGTTCTTCACGTTGGTCGCCGTGCGGGCGATGGCGCCCGTCGCCGGGATGCCGCCGAACAGCGGCGAGGCGATGTTCGCCACCCCCTGGGCCACCAGCTCCATGTTCGAGCGGTGCCGGCCACCGATCATGCCGTCCGCCACGACCGCCGAGAGGAGCGACTCGATGGCGCCCAGCAGCGCGATGGTGAATGCCGGGCCCATGAGGGCGGGGATCTGGCGAAAGGTGACCGCCGGCAGGGCCGGCGCGGGGAGCATCGCGCTGATCACGCCGAAGCGGCTCCCGATGGTCTCGACCGGGAGGTGCAGTACCTGGACCGCGGCGGTCGCGACGATCAACGCCACGAAGGGGCTCGGGATGCGACGGTTCACCCGCGGCCAGGCCAGGATCACGCCGAGGGTCAGGACGGCGACCCCCACCGCCCACAGGTTGAGGGCGCCCAGGTGGGCGGCGAGCGCTCGCCATTTGGGGACGAAATCGGCCGGCACGGGGCCCATCCGCAGCCCCAGGAAATCCTTCACCTCGTTGGAGAAGATGATGACGGCGATACCGCTCGTGAAGCCGATGGTGACGGGGTAGGGAATGAACTTGATCGCGCCGCCCAGGCGGGCCAGGCCGAAGCCCACGAGGATGATGCCCGCCAGGAACGTCGCCATGGCCAGGCCTTCGACCCCGTGGCGCTGGACGATCGCGTACACGATCACTACGAAGGCGCCGGTCGGCCCGCCGATCTGCACGCGCGATCCGCCCAGCGCCGAGATGAGGAACCCGGCGACGATGGCCGTGAACAGGCCGCGCTCGGGGCCCACGCCGCTCGCGATCGCGAAGGCAATCGCGAGCGGCAGCGCCACGATACCGACGATGATACCTGCGATCAGGTCGGCGCTCAGCTGCTCCCGCGTGTACCCGTGGAGCGTCGTGACGAGCTTCGGGACGAGCCGGTCGACCGTGGTCACGCTTCCCCGCCGCTGACGGAGCCGGCGGGAATCTAGGAGCGTCCCGCCTTAGCGCGCGAGGCCCAGCACGTGGTCCAGCGACAGGGCCCCGGGCCCGGCGGCGACCAGCGCCAGCGCCGCGATGATCAGCACCAGGTTATACTCGAACCCGCCGTTCTGCACGAAGAATCCCTTGGGGCCGTGCACCTTGGCGATAGCCACCGCCATGGTCGCGAGCACCAGCACGCCCGCCAGCGGCGTGAGCAGCCCGAGCACGAGGAGCGCCCCCGCCACCAGCTCGCCGCCCACCGCCAACGCCGCCCACAGCCGCGCCGGCCGGAACCCCAGACTGCCGATGAACCCCGTCGCCCCCTGAAACCCCGGCCCGCCGAACGCGCCGAACGCCTTCTGAGCGCCATGCGCCAGGAACACCGCTCCCAGCGTCAGACGCAGCACCAGTAATCCGAGATCAGCCAGCATGACACCCTCCGGGAAATTTATCTCGAAATCGAGATACTTGACGTCGATCGATCGAGGAACACGTTTCCCCGCAGCGATGTTCCTGGAGGTGCCATGAAACGACCGTCGCAGGAGCGCGACACCCCGCTCAAGCTGTGGGTGGTGCTGGCCCGAGCGTTCGACGCCGTCGAGCGCCACTCCCGGGCCAGCATCGCCCGCTTCGCGCTCGGCGCCACGGAGTTCGGTGTGCTGGAAGTGCTGTACCACAAGGGCGAGCTGCCGGTGTGCGAGGTGCAGCGTCGCATTCTGGTGGAATCGAGCAGCACCACCTACGTGGTCGACAAGCTGGTGCAGCGCGGGCTGGTGCGCCGCCGGCCCTCGCCGCGCGATCGCCGCGTCGTGCTGCTCGGCCTCACGCCCGCGGGCCGGGCGCTCATCGGGCGGATCTTTCCCGACCACGCCCGCGCCATGCGGCGCGCCGTGGCGGGACTCCCGGCGAGCGAGCAGGCGGCGTGCGTCCGCCTGCTCCGCACCCTTGGCAAAGCAGCGGCCGAGCAGCCGCTCAGTGAAACGTCACGCCCAGCCCCACGTCGATGACGTTCTGCCGCCAGCCGGTGAATGGGGTGGTGAAGTTCACGTCCCCGATGTCGCCCCAGACATAATTCACGACCGGGGTGAGTGAGACGCCGCGCCCGTACCGGATGTCGTATCCGGCCCCCGCAGTGAAGCCCCACCCCGTCCCGCCGTAGGAGGGCGTGGAATTGATGTGGTAGTTGGACAGCCCGAGCCCGCCGGTGAGGAAGAAGCCGCTGCGCGTCTGCGGATACAGATAGATGGAGGCGGTGAAGTTGGTCATCGCCTCGGTGGCAATGCCGTCGGAATGGAGCCAGGTGTTGATCGCTCCCCCGACGAGCAGATTGCGCTTGGGTGCGCCGCCGAGCTTGAGGAACGCCGTCACTCCCCCCTGACGCGCGACGCTGTGGCAGCTGTCGCACATCACCTGCGCCGAGCCGTACCCCAGTCCGAACCCGAACCAGAAGCCGTCGCGCCGCTGGGGGTACTGCGCCCGGGCCACCCCAGCCAATGACGCCAGCATCACGACTATCCCGACCACCCGCCACGTCCGATCCATACATGCTCCCATCGCCAGTGATGCGGCTGGGAAAGGCGACTTCCGTGCCGGGCGTTCTGAGCACGAAGCCCGGCTCCCGCTGTCCTCAACCGAGGTCAACTGTGCCCGGAACTCGATCCATGTTGTCCGTTCTTCGCCCCGGTGGCGGGCGTGAGCGGATGTCACGCTGCCGCCACAGATTTCCCCAAACTGCATGACCATGCCGACGGCACGTAGCTTGCTTCGGATGCGGAGCGGCTTGGTAACGTCAATTCTTTGCAGGAAATGCAGGATTCTGTTGACTCCCCCATCCGCCGGGGGATAGCTTGTCCAATATGAAACTCATCACCACCATCGTCCGGCCGGAGCGCCTGCCGGAGGTCAAGGCGGCGCTGTTCCAGGCTGGCGTCACCGGGATTACCCTGAGCCGCGTCTCGGGTCACGGGGGCGAGCAGGAAGTCATCGGGCAGTATCGCGGCAGTACGGTCGTCATGGAATTCCACGAGAAGGTGAAGATCGAGATGGTCTGCTCGGAGCCGTTCGTCGAGCCGTGCATCAAGGCCATCCTCTCAGCCGCCCGCACCGGAGAAGTGGGCGACGGCAAGATCTTCGTCCAACCGATCGAGCGGGTCATCCGCATCCGGACAGGCGAGCTCGACAACGCCGCGCTCACGGCAGTGAACGCCAACGAGGTGCAGCGCCAGGCGCTCGAGAGCGCGCACCATGCCGGCGCGGTCGCCGGTGAGGAGGAGCAATGAATCCGGCCGTCTCGGCGGGCGATACCGCCTGGGTCCTCGCGTCCACGGCCCTGGTCATGGTCATGACCGTCGGGCTGGCCTTCTTCTACGGCGGCCTGGTGCGCCCGAAGAACGCTTTGAACACGATGATGATGAGCGTGGTGGCCTTGGGCCTGATCAGCGTGCAATGGGTGCTCGTGGGCTATTCGATCGCGTTCGGGCACGGCACGCCGTGGTGGGGCGGGCTCTCCTGGTTGGCGTTCAAAGGGGTCGGCGTCGATCCCGATCCCGCGTACGCGGCCACGATTCCGCTGCAGGCGCACGCCATGTTTCAGCTGATGTTCGCGATCATCACGCCGGCCCTGATCTCGGGCGCGATCGCGGAGCGGATGCGGTTCCGCGCGTATGTGGTCTTCATTCTCCTCTGGTCGACGCTCGTCTACGACCCGTTGGCGCACTGGGTGTGGGGGGCCGGCGGTTGGCTCCAGAAGCTCGGCGCGCTCGACTTCGCGGGCGGCACCGTGGTGCACATCAGCTCCGGTGTCTCCGCGCTGGTCGCGGCCGCGATGCTCGGGCCCCGCAAGGACTTCAAGCGCGCCGCCATCGTGCCCCACAACGTGCCCCTGGTGCTGCTCGGCGCCGGCATGCTGTGGGTCGGCTGGTTCGGGTTCAACGCCGGGTCGGCCCTCGCGGCGAACGGTCTGGCGGCCCTGGCGTTCACCAACACCAACACGGCGGCGGCCGCGGCGCTCGTCACGTGGGCCGTGGTCGATTACACGCGCTCGGGCAAGGTGACGGCCGTGGGAGCCGCGACCGGGTTAGTCGTCGGTCTGGTCGCGGTCACGCCGGCGTCCGGGTACGTCACGGCCCAGGCGTCCATCGTCATCGGCGTGGTGGCGGCGCTGATCAGCTACACCGCCATCCAGATTCGCTCCCGGACCAAGCTCGACGACTCGCTCGACGTGTTCTCCTGCCACGGCCTGGGCGGCGCGGCGGGGGCGCTGCTCACCGGCATCTTCGCAACCAAGCTCGCGAACCCGGCCGGCGGTGACGGCTGGCTGGCGGGCAACTTTGCGCAGATGGGCGTACAGCTCGTGGCGGTGCTCGCGACCGTCGTGATCGCCGTGGGCGGCACCGTGGTGCTGATGACGCTGGTGAACTCGACGCTCGGCGCCAAAGCGGGTGTGAAGGAGCAGCTGTCGGGCCTCGACCTGAGCGAGCACGGGGAGGAGGCGTACTTCGGCGAGCAAGGCGCCACGCCCGCGCCCGGGTTGTCGCTCGGGGAAGGCGTGATCGTCTCGGCGGTCCCCGCGAATGTGGAGGCTTAGCGCGGGCGCCGGCTGACGAGGGCGTTCTCGAGGAACAGGAACTCGATCCCCGTCCCGAGGAACGTGTCGAGCGCCTCGCGTGGCGTGTTGACGATCGGCTGTCCCTTGATGTTGAAGCTGGTGTTGAGGACCATCTCCCGCCCGGTTGTACGACCGACGGCGCGCAGCAGCTCGTGAAACTCCGGGTTGTCGCGCGCCGCCACGGTCTGCACCCGGGCGGAGCCGTTCACGTGGGTGATGGCCGGGAGGGCGGCGCGGTGCTCCGGCCTGACGTCCACGGTCATGATCATGAACGGCAGCTCCGTCCCCGGCGCGACCTCGAACCAGCGGTCGACCTGCTCGATTGAGACCGCCGGCGCGAACGGGCGGAACGCCTCCCGCATCTTGACCATCGCGTTGATGCGATCCCGCATCTCGGGGTGTCCCGGGTCTGCCAGGATGCTGCGGTGGCCCAGCGCGCGGGGGCCAAACTCCATACGGCCGCGGTACCAGGCCACGACGCGCCCCTCCGCGATCAGCCGGGCGGCTGCCTCGCACGCGTCCTCGAGGTTGGCGAACCGGGTGACCGCCACGCGGTCGCCGTACGCCGCCAGCTCGGCGTCGATCTCTTTCGTCCCATAGCCGGGGCCGAGAAACGGCACGGGCATCCGCTCGTTGAGGACCTCGCCCGCCGCCGCGGCGCGCCACAGCGCCGCGCCCAGCGCGCTGCCGTCGTCGCCGGCCGCGGGTTGCACGTAGATCTCGTCGAAGGCCCCCGAGCACAGCAGCCGGCCGTTGGCCGTGCAGTTCAGCGCCACCCCGCCCGCCAGCGCCAGGCGCCGCAGGCCCGTCACTTCGGCGAAGTAGCCGCACAGGTGCAGCATGGTGCGGTCGAGACAGGCTTGCAGGGCGGAGGCGACGTCGCGATGCACGTCGCCGATCTCCCCGTCCGGAGCCCGCGCCGGCACGAGTCCTTCGCTCAGCGCCTTACGGGTCACGACGTACTGCTCGCGCTCGTCGCGCGTATGGTTGGCGCGCAGTAAGGGAATGCGCATCCCGCCGTCGGGCTCGAGCACCACCGCCTCTTCGAAGAACCCACCGAACCGCTTGGGATCGCCGTAGGGCGCGAGCCCCATGATCTTGTATTCGTCGGCGTTGAAGTCGAACCCCAGGTGGAGGGTGACGATCGAATACAGGATGCCGATGGAGTCGTGGGCGCCGATCTGAAAGATCCGGTCGAGGTGCCCGTCGCGCGCGTGATACACGCTGGCGCTCTGCGCCTCGCCCATCCCGTCGATGACGATCACCAGACACTCGTCCCAGCCCGACGTGTAGTAGGCGCTGGCGGCGTGCGCCGCGTGGTGCCCGACATGGCGGACGCGCCCGGCCGGAAAGCCGGGGAAGTCCCGCTGCACCAGCGCGAGCAACGCCTCGCGCGAGTACACGTCGCGATACAGCTCCTGCGAGACCGGGTCGACCGCGTACAGCCCCCGGTACGGGGCATAGTCGAAGCCGTGTACCAGCTCGTCGACGTCCCCCATGCCCAGGCCGGCTTCCCGCAAGCAGTAGGCGATCGCCCCTTTCGGGAAATCCCCGGTGTGCTTGCGGCGGCTGATCCGCTCCTCCGCCACGGCGGCGACGAGCGCGCCGTCGACGATCAATGCCGCCGCCGAGTCGTGCCCCTGGGAGATGCGGTACTCGCGCTCGTCGAGGTTCTGCCAGCGCGCACGCTTAAAAGGAATGGAGCCTTCGAATCCGCTGATACCGAGGATTTTCACGAGGCCAGGCGGAAGCAAGAACTATACGAGGCGCCGCCTGCGCGGACACTCCCCGATCCGGCGTGGCGCGTGCGCCACACCAGGCGGACATAGAACCCGGGCAAGGGACAGCCCGCTTCTTGCAAAGAGTCCCGGCGTTCAGGACCGACGTTTCACGACGAGCGCAGCGAGGTGGTATGACTGAGCGACTCATCGAGTCCGGCTTGAAGGTGTTCGCGACGTGTCCCCCCTCTTACACGGCCTCCCCTCGGGTATACCGCCGGGAGGTGCTGGACGTGGCCCGCTGGAGCGAGGCGGCCGGGTGCGAGGGGATCCTGGTGTATACGGACAACGGGCTGGTCGACCCGTGGATGGTGGCGCAGGAGATCATCACCCATACGCAACGGCTGTCGCCGCTCGTGGCGGTGCAGCCGGTCTACATGCATCCCTACTCCGTCGCCAAGATGGTCGCGACGCTCGGCTTCCTGCACGGCCGGCGCGTGTACCTCAACATGGTGGCGGGGGGCTTCAAGAACGACCTCGAGGCGCTCGACGATCCCACGCCGCACGACGAGCGCTACACCCGCCTCACCGAGTACACCACGCTCATCATGTCGCTGCTCGGTGCGACCAGGCCGGTGACGCTGCAGGGGAAGTACTACAAGATCACCAACGTCCGGATGACCCCGCCGCTCGACCCGGCGCTGAAGCCCGGCGTGTTCGTTTCCGGATCATCGGACGCGGGCCTCGCGGCCGCCCGGCAGCTCGGCGCGCTCGCCGTGCGCTATCCCAAGCCGGTCGCCGAGTACGAGGGCGCGGCCCCCGTGGATGCCGCGGCCCTGGGCATCCGCATCGGCATCATCGCGCGGGAGCACAGCCACGACGCGTGGGCCGCCGCCCGCGCCCGCTTCCCCGAAGACCGCAAGGGACAGCTCACGCACCAGCTGGCGATGAAGGTTTCCGACTCGGAGTGGCACCACCACCTGTCCCAGATCGGCGAAGCGGCGGCGGCGGAGCCCGAGTCGCCCTACTGGATGGTGCCGTTCGAGAACTACAAGACGTTCTGCCCCTATCTGGTGGGGAGCTACGATCGCGTGGCCGACGAAGTCGCGCGCTACGTAGGGGTCGGGTACCGCACGATCATTCTCGACGTGCCGGCGAGCCCGGAGGAGCTCGAGCACATCGGCGTCGTGTGCGAGCGCGCCGCGGCCCGCGTGGCGCCGTGAGCCTGCTGCTACAACACTGGGTGACCGAGCATGCGAGCCGCCGCCCGGAGGCGGGGGCGCTCGTGTTCCGCGACCGGCGCATGAGCTACGGCGAGCTCGAGGCGCAGAGCAATCGGCTGGCGCGTCTGCTCAAGGAAGCGGGCTGCGCGCGCGGCGATCGCGTCTGCCTCCTCATCCCCAAGTCCCCCGCCGCGATCGTCGCGATTCTCGGGGTCCTCAAGGCCGACGCCATGTACGTGCCGCTCGACCCCGCGAGCCCGGTCCCGCGCGCCGAGAAAATGATCGCTGCGTGCGACAACCGCTGGATCCTGGCGAGCGGCCCCGTCGGACCGACGCTCGAGGCGTTGTTCGCGCTGCCTGGCTTCGGTGCCACGCATGCCGTCGGCTGGCTGGACACGGCTGCACCGCCCAACGGTATCGCACCGCAGTTCACCCTGAGTGACCTCGCCCGCTTCGCCGCCGAGCCGCCCGCGTACGCCAACACGACACGCGACCCGGCGCACATCCTTTTTACCTCCGGCTCGACGGGCACGCCCAAAGGTGTCGTGATCACGCACGCCAGCGTGCGGGCGTTCATCGAGTGGGCGGTCGACTACTTCGGCACCAAGCCGACCGACCGCATCTCCGGCCATCCCCCGCTGCACTTCGACCTGTCGACCTTCGACATGTTCGGGACGTTCGCCGCCGGCGCCGAGCTGCACCTGGTGCCGCCGGAGCTCAATCTCCTGCCGCACAAGCTCGCGGACCTGATCCGCCGGTCGGAGCTCACCCAATGGTTCTCCGTCCCGTCGGCCCTCAACTACATGGCGAAGTTCGACGTGGTCCGGCAGGACGATTTCCCGACGCTCGAGCGCGTGCTGTGGTGCGGCGAGGTGTTTCCGACGCCCGCGCTGATGTACTGGATGCAGCGGGTTCCCCACGCCACGTTCACCAACCTGTACGGCCCCACCGAAGCGACGATCGCCAGCAGCTATTACACGGTCCCGTCGTGTCCCGCGAGCGAGGACGAGGTGATCCCGATCGGGCGCGCGTGCGGCGGCGAAGCGCTGCTGGTGCTCGATGAATCGCTCCAGCCGGTGGCACCGGGAGAGGTGGGCGATCTGTACATCGGGGGCGAGGGCCTGAGTCCGGGCTACTGGCGCGATCCCGAGAAGACGCGCCAGGCGTTCATCTCGCCGCCCGGGCGCCCCGCCCCGGAGGATCGGATCTACCGAACGGGCGACCTGGCCAGCGTCGGCGCCGACGGGCTGGTCCGCTTCCTCGGCCGGGCGGACTCGCAGATCAAAACCCGCGGCTACCGCGTGGAGCTGGGCGAGATCGAGACCGCGCTGCACGCACTCGGCACGCTGCGGGAGTGCGCCGTGGTGGGCGTCGCCACGCGCGACTTCGACGGGGTGGCGATCTGCTGCGCGTACGTGCCGCTCCCGGGCCAGACCGTGACGCCGGCGAGCCTGCGCGAGGCGATCGCCCGCTCGCTCCCGCCGTACATGCTGCCGTCGCGCTGGCAGGCGTTCGACGAGCTGCCCAAGACGAGCAACAGCAAGATCGATCGCCGGCGGCTGAAGGAGCTGTTCGCGCCGGAGACCGTGAGCGCATCATGACCACCACCGCCGCCACCGCCTCCCTGCACAACGAGCTGCGCACGCTGTTCACCAAGGCGCTCGGCGTCGACGTACCGTCGCCCGATACCGACCTGCTGGCCACCGGCCGCCTCGACTCGGTGGGATTCGTCGAACTGCTGATGCAGCTCGAGAAGCGTTACGGGCTGCGGGTGGAGCTCGACGACGTCGAGGTCGATCACTTCCGCTCGCTGGCGACGATCGCGGCGTTCATCTCGGAACGCGGCGCGCGGAGCGCCTGAAGCTTCCCCCCCTCCACACAAATGCTGTGAGTCGAGGCATGGCGGCGCACCGAACCGGTGCACGCCAGCGTCCCGATCGTGTTGCCGGGTCGCAACACAACTCGAAAATCAAGCGTGTGCGGCCGACGTCGGGCCCCGTCTGTCCGTGGCCCAAACTCTGCAAACCGCGCGACGCGAAGAGAGCGAGTCCCGTGTGATCAAGCTGCTGCCGCTCGACAATCCCGCATTGATCGACCTCGTGGCGGGGTGGCTGGGCCGCGAGGAGAACAACAAATGGCTGGACTTCGGGAACGGCATCGAGGCGCCGACGGCGATCTCGCTGAAAATCATGACGCAGCGAGATCTCCACGTGCTGCGCGTGTTCACACCCGATGGGAACGACCTGCCGATCGGGGTCGTGGGCCTGTCCAACGTGGATCGGCGCTTCAAGAGCGCGGGCTCACTGTGGGCGGTGCTGGGGAACAAGCGGTACGGCGGCTTCGCCCGGCGCGCGGCCTCGAAAATCCTGACCTACGGATTTCGCGAGCTGGGGCTGGAAGTGATCGGCGCCTGGACCGTCGAGGTCAATGCCGCGTCGCGCCGGGCGCTCGAGCAGCTCCACTTTCGCTACATCGGCCGGCAGCGTCGCTGTCACTGGATCGACGGGCAGCCGCACGATCGGCTGCTGTACGACCTGCTGGCCACCGAGCACGAGGACCTGATGGATGACTGACGTGCCCGACCTCGAATCCCAAATCGCGGACCTGTTCGCTGAGCGACTGGAGGTGGACGTACCGTCGCCCGACCTCGATCTGTTCGAGGCCGGCGTGGTCGACTCGCTCATGTTCGTGAAGTTGCTCGCCGGTCTGGAGGAGCGGTTCGGCTTTCAGCTCACGTTCGCCGAGCTGGAAATCGACGACTTTCGCACGCTGCGCCACATCGCCCGCTTCGTCGCGGCCAAGCGGACAGGAGCGCCGTTGGGCGCGCGGTAACGCCACTCGTCGCATCCTGGCGGCACTTCGTCGCAGCGGCACCGCCCTGCCCTGGCCGGACCGCCAGTCTCACGCGCATACTCAGGCATGGAACCACGCCTGAGCCCCACCCCGGCCACCCCCCCAACCCCCGCCGCAGGCACACCGGAAACCCCGTACCCCCGCTGGTGGCTGGTGCTCGCGGTGTGGGCCGCGTGGGGGCTCGTGCTGTCCACGCAGGTCCACATCTACTCCCGCATGGGCAGCCGGCCGATGGCGTTTCTGTTGTCGCTGCGGCTCAACATGCCCGGGGCGCTGATCTGGGCGCTGTTCACAC
>CBFHAJ010000037.1:0-26069 GCA_965653495.1 uncultured bacterium
GCCCAATCCCATCGTCAGCGTGGGGCATCGCGTGGGCTCGAGACGTGCGCGCCACGGCCCAACGGCCGCCACCTCAACGCGGCACGCTTGCCCCTGTTGCGCCAACCCCACATATTGGTCCGCGAACAGCGTTGCATCCCACCGCGGTGCGGCACGGCGCTTGGCAGGTCGTCGCAGGTCTGGTGAGAGGCAGATCCGTGGCCGCAGGGCCGTTGCAGCAGTCGTCGTCGCAAGCGCGGGCTCGCCTGGCAGCCGTGGCGCTACGAGCGTGAGCCCCATGCGTGACGCGCGCGTCCTTACCCCCCTTCCCACTCCGGTCCCTCGTGACGCGCTGGTTTTCTACTACTGGCGATTTGGGCTGAAAGACGACCCGCGTCAGTGGACCCGGCGTGAGATCGTCGACGACGTGGTCCTGCCGATCTTTGCAGACCCGCGCGTCCGGGCCGAAGCGAACTGCATATACGCCCGCAAGTACACCACCGACCCGCAGCTGCCGTCGAGCGTGCTCCTGCTGGAAGAGTGTGACGAGGTGCGCCTGTTCATGGCCAGCGTGCCGGACCGCCGCCAGAGGATCAGCACCCTGGTCGCGAATCACGTCGCGCCCCTGTTTGCCGCCGACCCGCCGTTCGACTACCCCGCCAAAGACCGCGCCGGGCGCGACGATTGCGCCTGGTATCGCCGCTGTCTCACCGAGGTGACCGGCATCGCACTCGACTTGCATCACAGCCCGTTCTTTGCGGAGCATCGGCGGCTCGTGTACGCCCTCGATTCCGCGGGCGGCCTGCGCGCACTGTCCCGCCTGGCACTCCACGACTATCTGCTCGAGCACAGCCGCAGCTACGCCGCGCTGGGACTGGACGGACAGGCGCGGTTCTGGCGCGAATTTCACCGCTGGGGCCCGGCGCCCAATCTGTATCCGCCGGGGCACCTCTTCGCGAACCTGTTGCTCGTCGACTGACGGCTAACGGCGCCTTCATTCTCGCAGTAGCATTCTGGCTGTGAACCCGCGCCCCTCCATCCCCCGGCGCCTGCTCGCGTGTGCCCCGAGCGTGGCACTCCTCTCTACGGTTGCCCTCGCTCAGAATCCGGTCGGCGTGTTCGACACCCAAACCGACGTGGGCCAGGTCCGCCACGCCGGTGCGGCGGTGTACGACCCGGCGAAGCAGGAGTACATGATCACCGGGTCGGGTCAGAATATGTGGGCCGACCGCGACGATTTTCATTTCGTCTGGAAGCGCCTGACGGGCAACTTCATTGTGTCGGCGCGCGCCAACTTCATTGGGCCATACGTGGAGGAGCATCGCAAGATCGGCTGGAGCATCCGGCCCACGCTCGCCACCAACGGCCCGCACGTGACCGCGGCCCTGCACGGCAACGGGTTGATGTCGCTCCAGTTCCGCCGCACCACCGGTGCGACCACCGAAGAGATCAAATCGCGTGACAGCCTGCCCGACGCCGACGCCGTGATCCAGCTCGAGCGGCGCGACGGCGTGTACCTCATGTCCGTGGCGCACTTCGGGGATACGCTCGCCACCGAGCAGCTGACGGGCGTCTCGCTCCCCGATACGGTCTACGTCGGGCTGTTCGTGTGTGCGCACAATGACTCCGTCGTGGAGGCCGCCACCTTCGCGAACGTGCGCATCACCCAGCCGGCGCCCGCCAGCCTCGTTCCGTACCGCGATTACCTCGGCAGCAATCTCGAGATTCTCGACGTCGCGAGCGGCAACGCCACGATCGTGCATCAGTATCGCGGATCGTTTCAGGCGCCCAACTGGACGCGCGACGGCAAGGCGCTGATCTACGCGCAGGAAGGGCGGCTGTACCGGTTCGATCTCGCGTCGCAGAGAATCGAGGTGATCAACACCGGCTTCGCGACGCGCAACAACAACGATCACGTCCTGTCGTTCGACGGCCGCATGCTGGCCATCAGCAACAGTTCGCCGGAGGACAGCGGTGCGTCGATCGTCTACACGGTGCGCGCGACGGGCGGCACACCCAAGCGCATCACCGCGAAGGGACCGTCGTACCTGCATGGTTGGTCGCCCGATGGACGCTGGCTGGTGTACGTCGGCCAGCGCAACGGCGATTTCGACATCTACAAGGCGCGTGCGGATGGGGGGGGCGGCACCGAGATTCGTCTGACCACGACACCGGGTCTGGACGACGGCCCGGAGTACACCCCCGACGGCCAGTACATCTATTTCTGCTCGGTGCGCAGCGGGCGGATGCAGATCTGGCGCATGCGGCCCGATGGAAGCCGACAGGAGCAGCTCACCGACGACGGCTTCAACAACTGGTTTCCGCACATCTCGCCTGACGGCAAGTCGATGGTGTTCATCTCGTTTCCACCGGAGGTGGCGGCGGACGATCACCCCTTCTACAAGCATGTGCTGCTGCGGCTGATGCCGGTCGGCGGGGGACCGGCGCGCGTGATCGCCTATGTGTACGGAGGGCAGGGAACGATCAACGTGCCCTCGTGGTCGCCGGACGGGAAACGACTCGCCTTCGTGAGTAATTCCGCGATTCCCTAGAAGATGACGTACGTTCGCCGCTTCACCGCCACGCTCGTCGTCGTGACTCTCGCGGTCTGTGCGACCACTCGAGGCGACGGACAATGGAGCGCCGCCGCTGACCCGGTATATTCCGCGAGCGACATCGAGCAACTCTTGAAGGAGCATCCGCACAAGCACCGCCCGGAGCGAGCATCGAGATTCATGAGTTCCTCGAAATGCCGGGGACGTCCGCCGGCGCGTTGAAAGTCATCGAAGAGTGAGTTAGCGTGTCCATCGCGCCTCACATCCTGCAACCTTCGGGGCTACCTTCCAATCCAACTCGCACATCCACCCGTGGAGTCCTCATGCGTTACATCGCCGGGCTGTGCGCCGCGGTGCTCACCGCCGGCATGACCGGCCCTCGCACGGATCAGCCGCTGAACGTGCGCCTCGGCTACCCCGCCGACGCCAAGCTCCTCATCATCAACGCCGATGATCTGGGGATGTCGCATTCGGAGAACGACGCGAGCTTCACCGCCCTCGACCACAGACTCGTCACCTCCGCCACCGTGATGGTTCCGGCCCCGTGGTTCGGCGAAGTCGCCGCGTACGCCAAGGCGCATCCCGACGTCGATCTGGGCTTGCATCTGACGTTGACCGCCGAGTGGCAGACATTTCGTTGGGGACCGGTGACGCCGCACACGCTCGTGCCCAGCCTCGTCGGGCCCGATGGGTACTTCTACTCGACCACCGAGGAGTTTGCCAAGCACGCGAAGCCGGGCGAAGTCGAGACCGAGATCCGGGCGCAGATCGAGCGCGCCAAGTCCATGGGCTTGGAGCCCACGCATCTCGATGCCCACATGCATGCGCTCTATGCCACGCCGGAGCTGTTCGCGGTGCTGCGGAAGGTGGCGCGAGACTACCGGCTGCCCATTCGCATGGCTCGGAACGAGCAGATCTTTCGGGACCTGCTCCCGTACGTCACCGCCGGCGACCCGTTTCCCGACGCCATCTTCTCCCCGCTCGGCGACGTGCAGCCCGCGACGTGGAAGGACTACTACCTCAATGTCGTCAAGAGCCTACAACCCGGCGTCACCGAGCTGTTCGTCCATCTCGCGCACGACGACGCAGAGATGCGCGCCGTCACCGTGAATTTCCCGGTGTGGGATGCCGCGTGGCGCCAGCGCGACGTCGACGTCATTTCCAGCCCCGAGTTCCGTCAGGCGCTCGTCGATAACCACGTGATCCTCATTGGGTGGCGCCCGATCCAACGACTCATCCGGTAAAGCGTCGGCTTGAAGGATTTCTGACACACGCGCGGCTTGCCCGCGTGCTAATCCATTAGCATATTCCCGGCCCATGCCCCCCCTCGGTCACGACAGCACCGCCCTGGGACGCCGCGAGCGCCAGATCATGGACGTGGTGTACCGCCTGGGCCGGGCGGCGGTGGGCGACGTGATGCGCGAGCTCCCCGATCCCCCCAGCTACTCAGCGGTGCGCGCCATGATGCGCTACCTCGAAGGCAAGGGCCATCTGCGCCATAGCCGGGACGGCGCCCGCTACCTGTACGAGCCAACCGTGCCGCACCACGCCGCCCAGCGCAGCGCGCTCAAGCACCTGGTGCGCACCTTCTTCCGGGGTTCGCGCCCGCGCGCCGTGGCCGCCCTGCTCGAGCTCCCGGGAAAGGGGCTCAGCGACGCGGACCTCGACCAGCTGCGGCACCTCGTCGAGCGCGCCCGGCGCGAGGGGCGCTGACGTGGACTTCGTCCCCACGCCCGCGCTCCTCAAGATCGCCCTGCTCGTCGTGGCGGGGCTCGGCGCCGCCGCCGCGCTGCGCGGCACCGCGGCACGCGCTCGCCACGACCTCTGGCTCGTCGTGATCGCCGGCACGATCATCGTGCCGCTCGCGGGGCTGTTCCTCCCGGCACAGTTCTTCGGCGTACCGCGAGCGTGGGTGCCGCTCGCCGCTCCGCCGTCGACGTGGTGGCTGGTGCTGCTCGCGCTCGGGTGGGCGGGGGGCGTCCTGGTGACCGCCGGGCGCCTCGTGCCCGGGCTCGTCGCGCTGCGCCGCATCGGTCGCACCGCCACGCCGCTGGACCACCCCGACGCCGGGCTGGCCCTCACCGAAGCGTGTCGGCTCGCGGGCGTGACTCACCCCGTGCGGCTGCTGGTCTCGACGGAAGTGCGCGTGCCCGCCACCTGGGGCGTGCGCCGTCCCGTGGTGGCGTTGCCGCCCGCGGCAGCCCACTGGTCCGCGCGCCGGCTGCGCCTGGTGCTGCTGCACGAGCTGCTGCATGTACGACGGCGCGATGTGCTGGTCGAGCTGCTGCTCGAGGCGGTGACGATCGTCCTGTGGTTCCACCCCGCCGTCTGGCTCGCCGCCCGCCGGCTGCGCCTGGAGCGCGAGCGCACGTGCGACGAGGCCGTGATCGACTCGGGCGCGCGCGCCTCCGACTACTGCGCGCATCTCATCGACATCATGCGCAGCGCCGCGGGGTCGAGCCGGGGGGGCATCGTCGTGGCGGCCGGCATGGCGGCGCCGGCCACCCTCGAGCACCGCGTGCGCGCGCTGCTGGATGAGCCCTGGCGCACGCGGCCACGGCAGCTGCGGCTGCGCGCGCTGGTGTTCGTGGCCAGCACGCTGGCCATCTACGCGCTCGGCAGCCTCACGCCGTGCGCCCACGTCGAGTGAGTCTTTTTTTTAGCTCCATGTGCTAATCCATTAGCATGTTACTCCTGCTCGCTCCACTCGCGCTCGCGCAGGGCACCCCGCCCGCCGCGACGATCCCGGTCCCGCGCATCGCCGACGCCACCGTCACGATCGACGGTCGGCTCGACGAGCCGGTCTGGGCCCGCGCCGCTGCGCTGCGCGACTTCTCGCAATACCTCCCCACCGACGACCGCGCCGCTGATGACTCCACCACGGTGCTCGTCTGGCACTCACCCACCGCCATCTATTTCGGGATCCGCGCCTACCAGGACTCGGCGAGCGTGCGCGCCACGCTGGCCGACCGCGACAAAATCAGCGGCGACGATTTCGTCGAGATCCTGCTCGACACCTTCAACGACCGCCGCCAGGCGCTCGTGTTCGGCGTGAACCCGCTCGGCGCCCAGGCCGACGGCGTCCTGGTGGACGCGCCGCGCCAGGTCGCCACCACGTTGTCGGCGGTCAGCACGGGGGCGTATACGCTGGACCTGAGCCCCGACTACGTGTACGAATCGAAAGGGCGGCTCACGCGCTCGGGTTACGAGGTGGAAATGCGTATCCCCTTCAAGACCCTGCGGTACCAGTCGCGCGACCCGCAGAACTGGGGCATTAACGTCATCCGCGTCGTGCAGGCGACGGGGCACCAACACACCTGGACCCGCGTGCTGCAGACACGCGCGTCGTTCCTGGCGCAGAACGGCACGCTTAGCGGTCTCACGGGGCTCGAGCGCGGCCTGGTGCTCGACGTCACCCCCGAGGTCACGAGCACCGTGTCGGGCACGCCGCAGCCCGCCGGTTGGAACTACGGTGGCGGCGCGCCGCGTCCCGGTGCGACGCTGCGCTGGGGCGTCACCAGCAATCTCACTCTCAACGGCACCGTGCGGCCCGATTTCTCCCAGGTCGAGGCCGACGTCCCCCAGATCCAGTTCGATCCGCGCACCGCCCTCAATTATCCCGAGAAGCGGCCGTTCTTCCTGGACGGCCTCGAGCTGTTCCAGTCGCCTATTCAGCTGATCTACACGCGCCGGCTGGTCGATCCGCGGGTCGCGACGAAGCTGACGGGAAAGATCGGAACGACTACCATCGCCGCCCTGTCCGGCGTGGACGGCAACGATGCCTCGACCACCGGCACCGACCATCCCGTGATGAATGCGCTGCGGCTGCGCCGCGACCTCGGCACGGAGAACAGCCTCGGGCTCGTGTACACCGACCGCAGCGACGGCGGCGGTTTCAATCGGGTGGCGGCGGTGGATGGGCGGATCGGGGTGGGGAAGACGTGGGCGCTCACGTTCCAGGGCGGTGGCAGCGCCAGCCGCGACTCCGCGGCCGGCACAGTGCGATGGGGCCCGATATGGCGCGCCAGCCTGGTGCGCTCGGGGCGGCAGTTCGGCCTCACGATCCAGAGCCGCGGGGTGGGGGAGAACTTCCGCGCCGGCAGCGGATTCATCTCGCGCCCCAACTACGTCTCGAACAGCATGATTCCCAGCTATACGGTGGTGGGCGCGCCGGGGTCATGGCTCGAGAGCTTCAACGCCAACGTCTACCTCGCCTACACGTGGGACGAGTATCGCCACTTCTCGTCCGGCGACACGCCCGACGACCGCCAGGCCGACTTCGCTACCGGGTTCACGCTGCGGGGTGGCTGGCAGGTGGGCCTTGCCTGGTCGATCGAGTCGTTCGGCTATCCGGAGGCGCTGTACACCAACTACTGGATCGAGCGCGTCCGGGGAGGCGGCTCGACGGTCGACACGATCCCGTTCACCGGCACGCCGCGGCTCCCCAACTTCGACTACGCGGCGAGCCTCCAGACGCCGAGCTTCCAGACGTTCTCGCTGTCGGCCTCGCTGCTGGTGGGGCAGGACGAAAACTTCTTCGAGTGGGCCAACGGCCACCTGCTGCTGGGTAATCTCGACGTCGCGTGGCGTCCCACCGGGCGGCTGCGGACCGAGCTGCTGTACGAGCACCAGCAGGTGCGACGCCCCGATGACGGCACGCTCGTCTCGAGCATCCGGGTGCCGCGTCTCAAAGTCGAGTATCAAGTGTCGCGGCCGATCTTTCTACGAGTGATCGCGCAGTACACGTCGAATGAGACGGCGGCGCTGCGCGACGACTCACGCACCGGTGGCGCGATTCTCATCAAGGACCCCGTCACCGGAACGTTCACGCGTACCGCCGCGAGCACCAGCAACGCGTTCCGCATCGACTGGCTGTTCTCCTACCATCCCACGCCCGGCACCGTAGGGTACCTCGGCTACGGCTCGAGTCTCACGGAGTCGCTGCCGTTCCGGTTCCGTGGCCTGACGCGCGCTTCCGACGGGTTCTTTGCGAAATTGAGCTATCTGTTTCGAGTCTGACGGGCTGGGGCGCCGCTGGCGCGCGCGGGGTCGGCGAAGTACGGTACAGCAGCTCGAACCGCGGCGAGTGTTCCAATCCACATCAGCCTGAGGTGGTTTCCATGACGCCGAAGAAAGCCACGCCCAAGCCCGCCAAGAAGTTCAAGGGATTCTCGGCCGAGGAACGCGCCGCGATGAAGGAGTACGTCCAAGAGTTAAAGGGGGGCGCGACGGAGGGAGACAGCGTCGTGCTCGCAAAGATCGCCGCGATGAAGGAGCCCGATCGCGCCATGGGCAAACGGCTCCACGCGATCATTAGGGCCAGCGCGCCAGGGCTCACGCCGCGACTGTGGTACGGCATGCCGGCGTATGCCAAGGACGACAAGATCGTCTGCTTCTTCCAGGGCGCGCACAAGTTCAAGTCGCGCTACGCGACGCTCGGCTTCAGCGACAAGGCGAACCTCGACGACGGTACCCTGTGGCCGGTCGGCTTCGCGCTGAAGGAGTTGACGGCCTCCGCGGAGGCAAAGATCGTCGCGCTCGTAAAGCAGGCGGTGAGCTGAGGCCGATGCACCGCTGGCATAATATCGCGGCTCGTCTATCTCCCGGTCGCGCCGGATTCACTTAGACAGAGCAGGAGGAACCGCTCATGAAACGCAATACCATAGGGACGATTGCCGTCGTGACGGCACTCGTCTGTGCCCTGGGCGGCCGCGCCCTGTCCGCCCAGGAGAAGTACACGCTGAAAGTGCCGGGTGGGCTCGCGTTCTCCGAGTTCAAGGGCTACGAGAGCTGGCAGGTGGTTTCCATCAGTCAGGACGGCGACCTCTTTGCCGCGATCCTCGCCAATCCCGAGATGATCGAGGCCTACAAGGCCGGCGTTCCGGGCAACGGCAAGCCGTTCCCCGACGGCTCCCGGATGGCGAAGATCCACTGGACGCCGAAGAAGATGGAGGTATTCCCCGCCGCCACGGTACCGGGTACGCAGCATGACGTCGACTTCATGGTGAAGGACAGTAAGCGATTCGCCACGAGCGGCGGCTGGGGATGGGCCGCGTTCGAGTACGATGGTGCGTCCGGGAAGTTCCGGCCCGCCACCACCAGCGACAAGCCACCGCAGGGGAACGACGCCAAGTGTGGCTTCGCGTGCCACACGATCGTGAAGTCGCGAGACTACGTGTTCACGGATTACGGGAGCCGCTGAACGCTCGACAGTGGGGCAGCCCAGGAGCAGATACGCCGCCGCGGCAGCGGCCCTCGCCCGCCGCGATCGGGTGATGGCCGGGCTCAAGCGGCGCACCGGCCCATTCCACCTGCCGCGGCCCGACACCAGTCACTTCGCGGCGCTCGCCGAGAGCATCCTCTACCAGCAGCTCGCGGGAGCCGCGGCGGCCGCGATTCACCGACGGTTTGTCGCGCTGTTCGACGGCGATCTCTCTCCCCAGGCGGTGCTCGCCCTCCATGCGAGAAAGCTCCGTGCCGCCGGGCTCTCGCGCGCGAAGGTCGCGTCCATTCGCGATCTCGCCGCGAAGGTCGCGGATGGGACGGTCCCGCTCGCGCGCATCGCGAGGCTCCCTGACGAGGAAATCATCACCCGCCTCTCGGTGGTCCGCGGCATCGGCCGATGGACCGCCGAGATGTTTCTCATCTTCCAGCTGCGCCGGCTCGATGTCTGGCCGGTGGGGGACTACGGAGTGCGCACCGGCTACGCGCTGGCGTACCGCCTCCGGAAGCTCCCGACCCCGAAGCAGCTCGACGTCGCGGGCGAGCGGTTCCGGCCCTACCGCACCGTGGCGGCCTGGTATTGTTGGCGCGCCGTGCACGAGCAGCGGGAAAAGGCAAGGGTCTAGGATCTTTCGTGCCCCTCCGATCCGATGTCCTTGGCCCTTGACCGCGCTTGCCGATGTCATCGCCCATGAGACGGGGTGGAGTCGTCGGGAGGGCACATGATTCCTCAAGCGGCCTCCGTGACTCTCACCGGCAGCACCATGGCATTGAGCCCCGCGAATTGCAGGCGGCGCTGCAGCTGATACGCGGTCTCATTGTGCAGCAGCCGTTGATACCAGCGCTCGCGCTGGAAGATGAGTTTTCCCGCAAAGTACACCGCGTTCGGGAACTCCTTGGCGATGCCGCTGCAGACCTCGACGGCGACCGCGACCGCTTCGGTGCCGACCTGCGTACGGGCATCCGCCGCGAGCCCGAGGCTGGTGGCGAGCGCGACGTAGCGCTCGAGATCGGCAGCCGTCCGGGCCCGCACCTCCTCGACGGCCTCCACGTTCACGAACGACGCGGAATCGATCACGCCGACCGAGACGAACAGGAAGTTCTTGAAGTGTTTTGGAAACAGGCGCTGCACGGTCAGCACCGAGTGAATGCCTAGCCCCGAGTAATCCCCCACCAGCAGGACAGCCGTGGCAGCGCCGGGCTCGAGCATCGCGCGTGGGGCGCGCGGCAGCGGCGCAGGCAATGCCGGCAGGATCGCATCGAGCCGGCTCAGGTTGCGATGGACCGTGCGATAATGCGCCCGTATGCGGAAGCACAGCGCGATGAGCCCGCCCGTGATCGCGAGAGTGATCCAGCCGCCCTCGCCGAATTTCTCGAAGATCGTGATCACCAGAATGAACAGACACAACGTGAGGCCGGTCAGGTGAACCGAGATGTGCTTCCGCCAATCGACATGTTTCGTGCGTTCTCGAATCCAGAACCGGCACATCGACAGCTCTGACAACGAGAACGTCAGGAACACATTGATGGAGTACATCACGACCAGCTGCGCCACGTTGCCCCGGGTGTAGAGCAGCGCGAGCAGCGACGCGCCGCCGATCAGGAGCACCCCGTAGGACATCGTCAGCCGGTCGGACAGCTGGCTGAAACGGTGCGGCAGGTAGGAGTCCACCGCCATGTTTGCCATGACGCGCGGACCGTCGATGAAGCCGGTCTGGCCGGCCACGACCAGCAACAGCGCCTCGGAGAGCAAGGTGATGAACACGAACGCGGAGCCGACACGCAGGCCCGCGACGGTCCAGCCACCGGCGAACGCGTCCGCCAGCACGGCGTTCATCGTGCGCCCGTCGACCGGTTTCACGTGCACGATGAGATACGCGAGGATCAAGCCGCCGGCCGTCGCGGCGAGGGAGACCGCCATCAGAGCCATCGTGCGCTTGCCGGTCTGCACCTTGGGCTCGCGCATAATCGACAAGCCGTTGGAAACCGCCTCGATCCCCGTATATGTCCCGCCACCCAGCGCGTAGGCGCGCGCGAACAGCGCCGCGATGCCCGCCAGCCCGAGCCCGACCGGTGGCGCGGCCAGACCGGCGGCGAAGCCCTGGCGCACGTCGCCCAGGACGGCGGGGATTTGCCCGGCGTGACCAACGATCACCCCGCCGATCAGGATCGCGTGGCTGATCAGAAACGTGAGAAACAGCGGTGCCAGCGCCACCACCGATTCCTTGACGCCGCGCAGGTTCAAGAGAATCAGCAACCCGATCGCCTCGAGCTCGAGCAGCAGCTTGAGCGGCGCCAGGCCGACCACCAGCGCATTCGACCACGCCGGCGGCAGGAAACTGAAGACCGCATCGCCCGCGGCGGCGATCGAGATGGAGATCGTGAGCACGTAGTCTACGATCAACGCGCTCCCTGACACGACGCCGGCAGGGGGACCGAGCAGTCGCGAGGCGACGACGTACCCCCCGCCGCCGAGCGGAAAGTGCTCGATAATGCGGCTGTAGGCGTACGAGATGATGAAGACGGTCAGCGCCGTGGCGACGGCGAGCGCCAGCGCCAGATAGGTGTGGCTGCCGAGGGTCTTGAACGCCTCTTCGGGCCCATACGCCGACGACGAGAGGCCGTCGGCGCCGAGCCCTACCCACGCCAGCAACGCGATGAGGGAAACCTTGTGGAAGATGCCCGGATGGAGCTCACGCTTGCGCCCGATGAGGACGCGTTTGGCCCGCGCGGCCCATGTGTCTTGGGTGAGCACGTTCTCTCCTCGAAGCCTACGAGGTTAGCTGACGGGCTTGGGCGGAGAAGAGAAGAACTGCCCCGCGCCTTGCGGCGCTGCGCCCCAACTGCTCGGGTCCCCCGTTCCCGCTTCGGTAGCGGGACTCGGCTTGCGCGCAGTACGTAATGAACATGCGCCCCGGATGCAAGCCCCGGGGCGCATGTGCTTGTGGCCGTGCTGCGCTGCGGCGTTCAATTCTGCGATGCAGTCGACCCGCGATCAGCCGTTATGGACGACGTGCGCCCGCCATCTCCGTCAGGCGGTCGGCCGCGAAGCCCAGCACGGCACCCACGATCAGCGCGATGCCGGCGCGCACCCCCCCTTGCAGGGTGGCGACGCCGAGGCCGTACGCCGCGCCCGCGCCCGCAAACGCACCGGTCGTGAACGAGAGGAGCGGCAATTGCGACTGCAGCGCCAGCGCGGCCGCGATGGCGCCCAGCACGATGGCGGCGACGACACTCCCGCCGCCGATCGCCGGTCGGACAGCTTGCGCGATCAGCACCCACACCACGCCGGACAACGTCCCGGCGACCGTTCGCTGCAAGCCCGGCACGCCGCCGCCGGCGGCAAAGTAGCATCCCAACGCGATGAACACGGCCCAGATCGAGACGTGCAGTCGGGCGGCGACGGCGACCCAGGCCCAGACGGCGACCAATGCGCCCACGATGAGCGCGCGCGTAGTCATGGTATTCATGTGCGTGACCTCCCTTGAGACGGTGGAGATCGAACAGCCACCGAGTCACGCCACAATGTAGCAATGGCCGGTTGGTCGGGGGGATCGCCTGTCAACTCCAGAGCGACAGAACGGTGAGAAGTGGCACGAAACTCGCAAGGCAGCTGGCGCGCTTCGGGAAGCATGTGCTCACCATCGAGCGACAACTTCTCCACCAATCACCAAAGGACGGACGTTCGGGCGAGCGCCCTCACAGGCCTGACCTCTCGCTGACCTCAGCGCCTTCGCGCGACGGTTAGCTTGACCCCATGGACCGCCCCCGTGCCCGCCTCGTGGGAGGTCGCCTGGTTGCCGGAGATGTCCTGCTGGCTGAAGCGATCCATCGGGACGCCTGCGCCTGTCAGGAGCACGCGTTCGGCGTCGCCCATTTCACTGTGCTGTTGCGCGGCACATTCGAAGAGATTGCCGGCTCGTGGGCCCGTTCGATGCGCCCGCTGAGCACCACCTTTTCGCCACCCAGTCTCGCGCACCGGGACCGTATCGGGCACGACGGCGCACGGCTGTTTACTGTGTGGCTCGGCCGATCGCTGGCTGACGAGTTCCTGCTGCGGTCAGATTTCTGGCAGGGCCCGCGTGAGTGGGAGTCCGCGGCGGTGGCGCTGCCGCTGCTGAGGCTCTACACCGCGCTCCTCAACACACCGGAGTCGCTCGATGCATTCGCCGTCGAAGACCGGCTGGCGCTCCTGATCGATACGCTGCATTCGCCCCACGCAGTGCGCGAAACCAGGCGCCCCCGGTGGGTGGACGGCGCGCGGGAACGAATCGCCGACAGCCCGCACGCCGCGCTGCGCATCGTGGACCTGGCACGCGACGCGGGGGTCCACCCGGTCCACTTCGCGCGCACGTTCCGGCAATTCCTCGGCGTGCGGCCGGTGGAATACCGCACGCGCGCCCGCGTGGCGGCCGGGTGTCGTCTGGCCGCCGCGACGTCCCTGCCACTCTCCCAGGTCGCGCTCACCGTGGGCTTCGCCGACCAGAGCCACATGACCCGCGCGTTTGCCCGGGTGCTCGGCATCGGGCCCGGGGCGTATCGGGCGTTGCTCAGCGACTAGTTGCATTTGTTCAAGACGCTCCATCCCTGAGATCGCATCCTTCCGGCGTCGCGACAGGAAGGACGCCGATGCTTTCGCCAACGCCGTTGGTCGTCTGGGCCGCACTCACGACCCCCGGGCTCCCTCGACCCGCCGCTCAGCCGGCTCAGGTGTGCACCGCCGACAACGCGCACTCGCTCATGGACTTCACGGTGCGGCTGCTCGGCTTCAATCGGGTGCGCGGCACGTTTGCTGGCTGGCGTGCCAGCGTCTACTACGACCCGGATACGCTGGCACACTCGTCGGTGACGTTCGTGGCAGACGCCGCATCCATCTCCACCGGCGACTCCGACCGCGACGCCGACCTGAAGCGCCCGAGCTTCTTCGACGTCGCCCGCTTCCCGCGCATCCGGTTTCAGAGCACGAAGGTGGAGCCCACTGCGCAGGGCTTCACGGTGACGGGGGATCTCACCATCCGCGACACCACCCGCCAGATCCGCCTGCCGGTCCAGGTCATCGCTCCACCTGGGACGGACCCCTTCGACAACTGGCGCGTGTCGTTCGGAACCAGTGTGACGCTGAACCGGCGCGATTTCGGGGTGGTGGGCCCGCCTTTTTGGAACCACGCCATCTCCGATTCGCTCGTCGTCGAGATCGAGATCGGCTGCCGCGTGTGGAATTACGGGCGGCTCGATTGGAGCTCCGGCCCGGCTCGGCGATCGGTGGGCGAGCTGCTGTTCACCGCCGTCGACTCGGGGCGGCTCGCCGCCGCCCTGACACAGGCGCGCGCGCTCTGGGCCAGACGCCAGCAGGATACGACCTGGGACTTCCGCGGCTGGGACTTCGAGAACGCCGCCATGCGACTCACCCGGCGTGGCCAGCTGCGCGACGCGCTCGCGATTCTCGACCTGGGCGTCGAGTTGCACCAAGGCAGGCGGGCTGAGGAGTTAGCGTCGTTGCTGACACGGCGTGGTGAGGTGCGGCTGCGTGCGGAACGCCGTACGGAGGCGACCGCCGACCTGCGCCAGGCCACCCTGCTCGATCCGGACAACACCGACGCGATAGAGTGGCTGCGGCACAGCGGGGGCTAGATCCGTTATAGGCCGCGCCCGTCGAGTCACTCCTCCTCGGCGACCTGTGCGGCAAGTCGCCGCGGGTCCTCGAACAGTCGTCCGCTGATCGCACCGAACAGCAACCCGCCAATGTGTGCCAGGTAGGCCACCCCACCGGTCTGCGCCGTGGCGACGGTGCCGACGCTCACGAGCTGAATGAGGAACCACAGACCGATGAGCAGCGCAGCCGGCACGAACGTGACGCGCACGAACACGAAGATGATCAGAACGGTGCGAATCTTGTCGCGCGGGTAGGTGACGAGAAACGCCCCCATCACCGCGGCGATCGCGCCGCTCGCCCCGAGGTTCGGGACGGTTGAGCCGGGACTGGCGAGCACCTGCGCCACCATCGCCACCACCCCGCCCACGAGATAGAACACCGCGTAGCGCGCCGGGCCCATCGCCCCTTCGATGTCGGGACCGAACACCCACAGAAACAGCATGTTGCCGAGGATGTGCAGCCAGCTGGCGTGCAGAAACATCGCGGTCACGAGTGTGATCCAGTGATGACCGGCGACGATGTCGGCGGGAACCGCTGACCACCGCGTCACGAAAGGATCGCCGCCCCCCAGCTCCAGGGCAAAGACGACCCCATTGAGGATGATGATGAGCGTCGTGACGACGGGGGGAGTCACCGGGCGGCGGGATGCGTCCCGGAGCGGAATCATCGTTCCCATAGGGCCTTGAACGTTGCGCGCCGCGCGCGCCGCCGCTAGAGTCTTGAGCTCCCGTGATAACCACTCTCCGGCTCGTCGCACTCACCGCTCTCCTCGCCGCGGCCGTGGCTCTCGCTCGCGCCCACACCGAGGCGTACGACGTCGTGCTGGTCGGGGGACGCGTGCTCGATCCGGAGACGGGTCTCGATGCCGTTCGCAACGTGGGCGTCCAGGGCGGCCGCATCGCGGCCGTGACGACAGACCTCCCCGTCGCCAAGGAAACGCTCACCGTGACGGGGCTCGTCGTGTCTCCCGGCTTCATAGATCTGCACGTGCACGGTCAGGACTCGGAGAGCTACCGCTACTACGCGCACGACGGGGTGACGACCGCGCTCGAGCTCGAGATCGGGACCTACCCGGTGGCGCCCTGGTATGACGCGCGTGCGGGCCACGCCCTCATCAACTATGGCGTCTCGGCCGGGCACCTTGGCGCGCGGCGGGCGCTACTGCGGCACGATCAGTCGCTCGCCGGCGCCGCCACGTTGCTCGACACCAGTCGCGCCTGGACGCACGCCGCACTGCCCGACGCGGAGTTGCCGCGGCTGGACTCCCTACTCGCGCAGGGGCTCGCCGATGGGGGACTCGGCATAGGGTTCGGCATCGCGTACGTGCCCGGGGCGAGTCGGGCGGAGATCCTCAGCGCGTTCCGGGTCGCGGCGGGGCAGGGAGTCCCCTGTTTTGTGCACCTGCGCGAGGGCGGGAGAGATCCCGTCACCGGTGGCGGCGTGGCGGCGTTACAGGAGGTGATCGCCGACGCGGCCGCGAGCGGCGCCGCGCTCCACGTGGTGCATGTCACGAGCATGGGCCAGGCGGACACGCCGCTGTTGCTCGAGCTGATCGCCGGTGCGCGGGCGCGCGGCCTGGACGTCACGACGGAGGCCTACCCCTACACGGCCGGGTCCACCTCCATCCAGTCGGCGGTGTTCGATCGCGGGTGGCAAGAGCGGATGGGCATCGGGTATCACGACATTCTCTATCCGCCGACGGGCGAGCGCCTCACCCGGGCGCGCTTCCAGCAGCTGCGCCGCTCGGGCGGCGTGGTGGTGATCTTCATGATCCCCGACAGTGTGGTGCGCATGGCGCTCGCCGACTCCCTTGTGCTGGTGGCGAGCGACGGCCTTTCGCCGCACGGTCACCCCCGGCTCGCCGGGACGCACGCGCGTGTGCTGGGTCGCTACGTGCGTGACTCGAGCGTGCTGAGCCTGATGGACGCGGTGCGGAAGATGACCCTGATGCCGGCCGCGCGGCTCGAGCGCATGGTGCCGGCGATGCACGCCAAGGGGCGGGTGCAGGTGGGAGCGGACGCCGACATCACGGTGTTCGATCCTGGCCGTGTCATCGATCGCGCGACCTACGAGCGGCCGGCCCAGTTCTCGGACGGGATCGTGCACGTCCTCGTGAACGGGACGTTCGTGGTGCGGAACGGCGCGTCGGTGGGTGGAGTGTATCCGGGACGGGCGGTGCGGCGGGGGCGTTAAAGCCATGGAATCGTCGCTGCGCTCAGGATGACAAGTCCGGGGGCGCGCTTGCAGAGGAAGAGGGGAGTCCTCCGCTGCTTCAGTCCTTGAGACCTTCGACCTTGCCCCGCAGGACGGTGATCGACGCTTTGGGAAGGGTGACCGTGGACGGCGCTTGAAGAGTAGTCGCTACGGGCGGATGATCAGGATCCGGATGACTGTTCGGTCCATCGTTGATCCACACGTACTGCTCGCTCCCGAACGACACGAAAGTCACCGGTCCGGAGAACGACGTATTACGCTTGCTCTTCGTGTCGTCGAACACCACCCGCACGCTGTGGGGATTGGTTGCGTCGCGATTGACCAACATCAGGGACCAGTTGCCGTCGGGACGCCGCACCGCGTAGGAGGTGACCAGCTGATTCCCCGCGGCATCCGTGACATCGCTCGCGCTCGCGAACATCTGATGGACGCCGGCGCGGTGCTGCACCCACTCCAGATTGATCATGTGCGCGGCGTAATACGTCGCCGTATATCCCTTGATGGTGTAGGTCTCGTCCGACACGAAATTCGACCACGACGACCACCCGAGACAGGTGTTCTGCACGCCCTGCGGCTGAATCGGCGAATGGTAGAACGCCGCGCCTCCGCCCTCGAAGAACGAGCCGATGTTGTCCGCCAGCCACAGGGCTCCAAAGATCGTGGTCATGGGCCCGGTCAACGACCAGGACAGGTGACTCTCGGTCACGATCAGCGGCACGTTCTGCGGCACGCCGTCATCGCGCCACACGCGCAGGATGTGCGTCATGAGGCGCGGCTCGCTGTAGAGGGATTTCCACGTGATGTCGCACGGCTCGAACGGATAATGCTCGAACGAGACGAACGCGAGGTCGGCGAGCCGCTGGTGTGACTTCAGGTAGTCGACGAAGCGGCCCATCCACGACGTGCGGCCACGAGCGTCGGGCCAGAGCGTGATGTCTTCGTTCACTCCCTCGAACACCGGCCCTCCCAGCCTGAGCTTCGGGTCCACCTTGTGGAGGGCCGTGGCCCACTGGAGGTACAGCGCCGCATAGTCTTCCGGCACCGCGTGCTTGCCGTCGGGTTCTTCGCCCATTTCGACGTACGCGACGGGATAGCCGCGCTGCTCGATGTAGGCGATCTGCGCCGCGGCATCGTCGGGGGTTCCGTACAACAGCGTGACCGGAATGATGGTGGGCAGGTTGTTCGTCAGTCCGCTGGTGAAGAACAGGTCGAAGCCGGTGTGCTGATAGCTGCCGCTCGAGTTCACGTCATCGGCGGAATGCCACGGATCAATTGAGGAGACGCAGTACGTGGTGGGTCGTTCATCGGGCTGCTTGGTCACCTCGACGAATGCCCCGCCCGCGTCGAGCGTGCCGGCTGCAATCTGCTGGATGGCGTACCCCACGCAGTTGCGCACGTCGCCGGAGCCATGCTCGTCGCAGGTGTTCGACGACTGCGTCATCAGGATCCGCAGATAGCGCGTCGCGACCGGAGCGTCCATCAGCTTCAACGTCACCGTTCCGCCTTGCGCATTCTTTCGGGCCCCGGAGGGAAATACCTTCCATTCGCCCTTCGGGCCGCCATCGAAATCGAGCGCGTTGCTGCCGACCCAATACTCCACCTGGTACGTCGTGGCATACGGGCTCGCCCAGGCGATGCGGACCGCGCTCACCGGCTTCTCCGCTTGCAGGTCGACGACCACCCACTGCGGATGCAGCGTGTCGCTCTCACCCGTGAACTTGCTGGTCAGATAGGGATTGCTCTTCCAATAGGTCAGGTTCGGCCCCGCCACCGGACGATCGCCGCTGGTGGCGAAGCCGCGGTGGGGCAGGGCATACGCAAGGATGTAACGGATCGGCTCTTTGAGCTCGGTCGAGCCGGTGAAATAGCCGCTGCGATGCGCCGCATCACTCCAGCTGCCGTTCTCGGTCCAGTGCCAGGCGGCCATGCGCAGCTCGGTGTTGTTGCGGTACGTGATCGGTCCCCACCCGGCCGAGAGCGCCTCCTGGATGATATGCGGCGTGTACACCCGGTTGATGTCGGTGCGCGAGAGGACGTCGATCGAGCTGCCCAGCGCGCTGTCGGGATCGAAGGTATTGATGACATGGCCCGGTGTGGCGTCGACGCGCACGGTCGCGACTTGGGCGGAGGCGTAGGTGGCCAGTGCCGTGAGGAGAAAGGCTGATCGGGCCGTGGTGCGGGCAGGCTTCATGGCGTCAAATCTGAGCCCAAAACCAGATCCTTGGGCGATCACACTTGCAGAAAGGAGGGGGAAAAGGGGAGAAGAGAATCGGGACGTGTGGTGAAGCCGCAACAGCGGCTCCAATTCTCAGCATGCCATAGCTTGACCGGACCGCACGTCCGATGGCCCCGAGAATGCAAGGGTGAGAAGGCGTCAACTGGAGCGAACGAGCATGCCTCAAGAACGGCCCAAGCGAGGTGGCGACCGGCGACACGGCTCGGGCCGGCGCATCGTCCGTGAACGGCGGCGGGACGCCGCGCCCGTGGCCGCGAAGCGCCGGCGCGGGGAAGACCGCCGGCACAGCGAGCCGCGGCGCGCGACGATCGAGCGCCGCGCGCCGCCCGAGGGCTTTCCGAAAAAGCGAACCGCCTGAGCGAGTTTACTGTCGGCTCTGCTCCCCCGCGGCCCCGCCCGCCGTTGCCGCGCCGGCCGTGCGATTCTGATAGGGCGGCCGCTTCGGCGCCGCCACCGGTCGACTCTGCAGCTCCTGCTCCACCTCGCGAATCCCGGCATCGAGCTGCTGATCCACGCCGCGCGCCAGCACGCCGGGATCTTCCGCCACCGGAATGTCCGGATCGACGCCGTGCCCTTCGGCGAACCATTGCCCCGCCGGATCGTATTGCCGGAACGTCGGCACGGTCACGAACCCGCCGTCGACCAGCTGCGGGACGCCGCTGATACCGATGATCCCGCCCCAGGTGCGCTCACCGACCAGCGGGCCGAGCTTGGCCTCGCGGAAGAAGGTCGGGAAGCAGTCGCCCCCCGAGCCGCTCCAGCCGTTGATGAGCATCACCTTGGGACCGACCTGCGCGGTGGGTGGCCAGCGCCAGTCCTGCCCGTCGCGCACCGCATAGTACGACAGGGCCGGCCGGTTCAAGAGCTCGATAAACCGATCGGGAATCTGCCCGCCCGAGTTGAACCGCTCGTCGACGATCAGGCCCTCCTTGTCGATCTGCGGCGCGAGCTGGCGCTCCAGCTCCGTCTGACCGTCGATCCCGGTGCTCGGCACGTACACGTAGCCCACGCGGCCCTTGGTCGCCTCCTCCACGTGGCGCCGGTTCGCTTCCACCCACGCGAGATAGCGCAGCCGGCCCTCGTCCGCGATGGTCTTGACGAGCACGGAGCGCGCGCCGTCGGCCGAGGGCCGACTGTTGACGGTCAGCTTCACCGTCTGGTCCGCCCGCCCATCGAACCCGGCCCACGGGTCCTGCTTGGGATCGAGCGGCACGTCGTTCACCGCCAGGACGTAGTCTCCTTCCTTTACATCCACGCCCGGCACCGAGAGCGGTGAGCGCGCCTCCGCGTCCCAGGGCGCGCCGGTGATGATCCGCTTGATGCGATATGCGCCGTTCTCGAGCGACCAGTCGGCGCCGAGCAGCCCGACCCCGCGCCGCGGGCCGGTCTCGAGATCGCCGCCACCGCGGTACGTGTGTGACGAAGACAGCTCGGAGATCAGCTCGCCGATCGCGAAGTTGACGTCGGAGCGCGTCACCGCGGCATCCAGCAGCTTGCCATAGCGCGCGCGCTCGGCGCTCCAGTTCACGCCGTGCATGCCGGGGTCGTAGAAATAATCGCGCTCGAAGCGCCACACGTCCGTGAAGATCTGCCGCCACTCGGCGCGTGGATCGACGGTCATGGTGAGCTCGTTCGTGCGCAGCGGCTTGTCGAACTTCTGCCCGGGCTTGAGATCGACGATTGCGAAGCGGCGCTGCTGCGCCACGAGCAGCTTCTGCCCGTCGAACGAGAGGTCCACGCCGGTCGCGTCGTCCAGGACCGTTTCTTCCTTGCGGTCCTTCAGGTCCCAATACACGACCGGACTCTTCTTGTCCGAGGGCGCCGCGCCGGTGCGCGGCGTCCGCCGGTACACGACTTTGCCTGACGCCGCCAGCAGCTCGGCATAGTTCCCCGCTTCGGGGGGCAGCAGCACCACTCGGCTCTCGAAGCCAGCGAGATCGATGTCGACGGCGGCAGGCTTCCTGGCGGCGTCGGCCTTCTTGCCCTTGGTGGTGTCGGCCCCCCCCCCGGCCGAGTCCTGTTTCGCGGTCTCGTCGTCACTCTTTGGTGCGAGCGGCGACGCGACGCCGGCGCGCAGCGGTACCGCGGCGATCTGCGTGGTGTTGGCGTAGATCCAGGTGTTGTCGACGTCGCTGTAGGTCGGCGCGAAGAAGCCGTTGCGGAGGAAGTAGAGGTATTGGCCGTCCGGATCGAACGCGGGGGAGGCGTCGGCGTAGTAGCCCGAGGTCGCCTGGGTGCGCGTGCCCGTCCTGGTATCGAACAGGAAGATGGCGGTGCTGCGGTTCTCGAGGTCGCGCGAGTAGGCGAGCCAGCGGCTGTCCACGGACCAGGAAACGCGAAACCCATCGAGCTGGCCCTGGTACAGATACAATCCGCGATCCACCTTGGTCGCCTTCTTGGTGTCGCGATCCACGATCCAGATGGTCATGGTCTGGTCGATGAAGGCGAGCTTCTTCGAGTCGGGGGACCAGTAGGGGCGGTAGCGGAAGCCGGGCCCGAAGCTCGTGAGCTGCGCCTCGGCCCCCCCCCCGGTGCCGTCGGCGGGCCGCACTATCAGCTGGTACTCGCCGCTCTGATCGCTCCAGTAGGCGAGCGAGCGGCCGTCGGGCGACCAGGTGGGCGTGCGCTCGGCCACCCCCGGCGTGCGCGTCACGTCGAGCACCGGGCCGTTCTCCGCCGGCACCGTGAAGATGTCGCCGCGCGCCTGGAACAGCGCGCGCTTGCCCGTGGGCGAGATCGCGGCATCGGCGATCAGGTTGCCCACCGAGTCGAGCCGGGGCTTGAGCGTGCTCACGTCGCTCACCACCTCCACGCGCACCTCGTGGGTTTGCTCGGAGGCGAGGTCGAGGAGCGACAGGCGGCCGCCCGATTCGAACACGATGTCCGAGGGGCCGATGGCCGGGAAATGGATGTCGTAGTCTGAGACCTTGGTCACCTGCCGCACCGCGTCATTGTCCAGGTTGTATGCCCAGATATTGGCCCGCTGCTCGGTACCGCGGTCGGACAGGAAGTACAGGGTGCGGCCGTGCCACATGGGCTGGCTGTTGTTCGCGTCGCTGGGCGCGACCTGCTTGGACGCGCCGGTCTCGAGGTTGTAGAGCCAGATGCGGGAGTTCCAGCCGCCGCGATAGCGCTTCCAGGTGCGGAAGTCTTGCGACTGCGGGACGTAGGCGAGCCACTTCCCATCCGGAGAAATCGCGCCGAACTCCCCGTACGGCACCGCCAGCTTGACCGGCATGCCGCCGTCTTTCGAGACGCGATACAGCTGGAAGAAGCGATCGCGCCCGCTCTCCATGGGCGACGCGTACAGGATGCTCTGGCCGTCGGGATACCAGCCGAGCATGCGATCGGGGGCGGGATGGTGGGTGACGCGGGTGGGGACGCCGCCCCCCGCCGGCATCACGTAAATGTCTTCGTTGCCGTCGTAGTCGCCGGTGAAGGCGATGAGCTTGCCGTCGGGCGAAAAGCGTGGGAAGGACTCATCGCCGCGCGGCGAGCTGAGGCGGTTGGCCACGCCACCCGCTTTTGGCACCACCCACACGTCGCCCGCGAAGACGAAGGTGATCTGCGTGGCGGAGACGTCGGGCTGGCGCAACGCGCGGGCGTCGATCTGGCCGGCGAGCCGCCGGGGGAGGGGGAGGACGAGCGCACACAAGGACCACGCGAGCGCGGGGGAGAGCGATCGAGTTCGGACCATATGACCTCTTCGGACGGCACTGAACGGGACGCGCACGACGGCGGGAGCGAGGTTGACGGTGGCAGCCTAACGGCGCGCTGTCAAGAAGGCCTCTTCCAGAGGCGTTCGCTTATGCCTAGTGTGGTGCAGCTAGGAGGATCCCTATGACTGCATTGCAGTATCGGCCGACGCTGCTCACTGCTCTCGCATGCGCGACCGTGCTGGCCTGTCGGCCCGCCGAGGGGAGGGGGGGGACGCCGCCGAGCGGCGGTGGGAGCGGCCGCGTCGCGCTCACACAAGCGCTGCCGCCGCTGAACGGGCGTGCGCTCACGGTGACGGTGGTGGAGGTCACCTACGGGCCCGGCGACTCGTCCAAACCGCACCGCCATCCCTGCCCGGTGATCGGGTACGTGGTGCAGGGCGCGCTGCGGAGCCAGGTGCTGGGCGGGCCCGCCGCCGTGTACCGGGCCGGCGATACGTTCTACGAGGCGCCCAACGGCGTGCATCTCGTGTCGGCAAACGCGAGTGACCGGGATTCGGTGCGGTTTCTCGCGTACTTCACGTGCGACCGCAAGACCCCGCTGTCGATGCCAGTGGATACGGCAGCCGCCCCGGGCCCGCACCCATGACGAGCACGGACCCGAGAGTCAAGCGCTGGGCCATCCGTTACGCGCGCATCGCGCTCGGCGCGGCGTTCCTGAACGGCATCGCGTCGCGGTTCGGCCTGTGGGGCAAAGGCATCGGGTACGGGGACTTCGCGCACTTCATGGCGTACACCGCCCAGGTGAACTCCTTCATGCCCGCATCCACCATTCCGTTCCTGGCCTGGAGCGCCACGGTGTTGGAGCTCGGCCTGGGGCTCTTACTGGTATTCGGGGTGTGGGTCCGGTGGGCGGCGCTGGGCAGTGCCGTCCTGCTCGTGTTGTTCGGCACCGCGATGGCGATCTCGTTCGGGATGATTTCGCCGCTGGACTACTCGGTGTTCTCGGCCTCGGCGTGCGCGGTACTGGTGGCGCTCGAGAGCAGCGAGCCGGCCGCGGCGCCGGGGGCGAGCGAGGAAAAAGCCCCACAGTCGCGGCCATTATGAGGCGAGGATCGGCTTCGCCAGTTCCTTCGCTTCGCGCGCGTTCCGCGCGCTTCGCTCAGGATGACAGCACGGGCGCCGTGTGTCACTCCGCGCGGAGCGCCACGAGCGGATCAACGCGCGCCGCGCGCATCGCCGGAAGGAACGAGGCCAGCGTGATGACGGTCGCGAGCACCGCGAACACCACGAGGAACGCCAGCGGATCGAACGCACCGCGACCGTATGTCAGATCGGGGGCGTCGGGCATGCGAACCAGCGCCGCGAGGCCTGACGACACCCCGATGGATCCCAGCGCGCCGAACGCGGCGCCCCAGACCACCGGCCGCAGCGTTTTGCGGAGCACGACCGTCACGGCGTGGAGCCGGGTCGCGCCGAGCGCCGTGCGGATGCCGATCTCGCGGGTGCGGCGCACCACCATTTGCGCGACCACGCCCCAGAGGCCGACGGCGGTCAGGAGCAGGCCGAACGTGGCGAGCATCGAGGCGAGCGTCGCAGGGGCAGCCGCCATCAGACGCTGGATCGCCATCGGCCCGTCCTGCATCGTGACGACCGTGGAGCGGAGCGCCAACGCCGGGTCCACGGCGGCGAGGGCCGCGCGCACCGGCGCGATCGCGTTCGCGGCCGCCACGCGAGTGCCCAGCATGAGCAGCCCGTTACACGATGTGAGCGGCAGCGGGTAATATTCGAAGCCGGCGTCCGGCCGCGACAGATACGTGTGCCGCACGTCCTTGGCGACGCCGACGATGGTGTACGGGCGCTGGTCGCCCCGCGCGAGCATCGGGAACGCGGCGGTCGTCCGACCCAGCGCGTCCTGCCCCGGCCAGTACCGCCGGGCCAGCGAAGCGCTCACGATCGCGACCGGGGCGTCGCGATCCACTTCGTCCGGCGTGAACGGGCGGCCGGCAATCAATGGAATCCGGAACGCGTCGAAGTACGAATCGGAGACGCCGTTCCTCGCGATCGTGATGAGTCCCAGCCCGTCATCTCCCGTGCGCAGTTCATGGCTCAGGAACGGAGGCCGCCTGGCCCAGGCAACCGCCCGGACCTCCGGCATTTGGCCCAGGCGAGAAACCACGCGGCGCATGGCTGCGGTACGTGCGGCCGGCGTGGCGGCCAGCGCCTTCGTGTCGATGCCCACGACCAGCGCGTGGCCGACGTCGAACCCCGGATCCACCGTGCGCGACGCGGACACGCCGCCGAAGAGCAGGGCCGCGCCGGTGAGGAGGACGAGCGAGCCCGCCACCTGGGCGGTGAGGAGCAGGTTTCGCCGGCCCCATTGTGATCCGCCCTCGGTGACCTGCCCGCCCTGCTTGAGCACGACGCTCGCGTCCCGGCGAGCCGCCTGAAGAGCCGGCCAGATTCCCACCGCGACGCCCGCCACGAGTGAGAGCGCCGCCGCATAGACGACGATATGCCAGTTGGGCGAGAGATCGAGCGTGAACGCCGCGGCGCTGCCGAGCACGCGCGACATGGTCCCGTGAATCCAGAGGTCGAGCCAGCGTGAGAGCGCGGCCGAGACCGCGATGCCTACCGCCCCGCCGGCGAGGCCCAGCGCGGCGCTCTCGGCGCAGAGCTGCCAGGCGATCCGCGCGCGCGACGCGCCAAGGGCGATGCGCATCGTGACCTCACGCCAGCGCGACGCAGTCCGCGCGGAGATGAGGCTCACGAGATTGACGCAGCCGATCGCGAGCAGCAGCGCCACACCTGCCATCACCACCGCTCCGGCCTGTGTGAACGTCTCGAACTCGCCTGAGTCAGCCTGGAAGAACGTGGCGCGCTTCACCGCGAGCTTCACCGGCGCGTGGTCGATCGGTGGGAGTGTACGCGCGACGATGGTCAGCGCCGCCGAGGCCTGCGCTGGCGAGATGCCCGGCGCGAGGCGCGCGAGCACCTGCCACTCGCGATGCGCATCGTCGTGCAACCAATCGGCGCCTGGCAGGAGCATCGGTTGCATCGCGAGCGGCGCCCAGAAGTCCGGCGCTGTGGGCGGCAGCCCGGTGCCGGCAAAGTCCCGGGGCGCGACGCCGATGATAGTGAGGCGCACGTCGCCGATGGCGATGGTCCGGCCCACTGCGCCGGAGTCGGCTCCAAGCCGCCGTCTACAGAAGTCGTGGCTAAACACCGCCTCCTGCGTCTCACCGTACGCGAACGTGTGGACGAGCGCCGCCGGCACGCCGAGCGCCTGAAAGTACTCCTGCGACACGAAGCGCCCGGTGATCGCGCGGGCGTTCTCACTCGCCTCGCGGTCGATCATTCCCACGAACGCCTGCGGCGAAGAGCTCGCCACGACGAAGCTGAAGACGCGACCCTCCCGACCGAGCCGCTCAACGTCCGAGTAGCGGAGGTAGTAGCCCGTGCCTCGGTCGTCGGAGCGCATGACGCGGACGATCTCCTTCGGCGCACGGACCGCGAGCGGCCGCAGCGCCACCGAATCGAAGAGCGTGAAGACC
>CBFHAJ010000038.1:0-25486 GCA_965653495.1 uncultured bacterium
CGGTCTTGGCGCCAAGCGTGCCGATGCCGTGCGCCCGAACATGACCCTCCAGCCGCTCGAGGTACGCCGACACCCTGGGCCGGAGATACGCCTCGACCGTCGTCGTGCTGGTACGCTCGAACTCGCGGAACAGCGGCAGCACCTCGTGGCTCGCCGCCACCGGCAGGCGCGGCAGCGCCGCGCGCAGGGCCTGCGCGAGACGTTGTTCGTGCGCCGGGTAGCGAAACGCGAACAGCAGCGCGACCGCGACGGCCTCGGGCGCGAGCGCACGCACCGCGGCGACGACCCGCGTAACCTCATCCTCCTGCAAAGGCTCGAGCGCCCCTACCGGCCCCATCCGCTCCGCCACCCCCACGACATCGGCGCGAGCGACGAGGGGAGGCTGGTGATGTCGCGCGAGGTCGTACAGCGCCGCGCGATCCTGGCGCCGTAACCACAGCAGATCCTCGAACCCGCGAGTGGCGACGAGTGCGACGCGCGCCCCGCGGCGCTCCAGCAGCGCGTTGGTCGCGATGGTGGTACCGTGGATCAGGATCTCGATAGGCCCGGCGCCGACGCCGTCGATTGCCCGGAACAGTCCGACGGTCGGATCGTCGGGCCTTGTCGTGACCTTGCGCACGGTGAGCGTGCCGTCGGGGGCGAGGGCGACGAGATCGGTGAACGTTCCGCCCACGTCAACACCTACACGCATGGGTGAGCAATCCTAATGCGGAGTGCGGAATGCGGAGTGCGGAATGGATCGGGCGCGCGTCGATCCGCAACGCTAGCTCCAGCGATCGACCTCAGTTCGATCAATTCCGCATTCCGCATTCAGCACTCCACACTGTCAGGGGCGCCGCTTCCACCACTGCACCGCGAGCAGGCCGGCGAACCCAAGCGTGGCGGTCACCGCCACCGCTCCCACCCAATCCCCCAGCCGCACGTACAGCGGAATCACGGCGCTCGAGCGGAGCGGCCCGGCGACCAGCGCCTCCACTTCGAGCCCGGTGGCGGACGCCGTCCGGCCCAACGGATCGACGAACTCCGAGATGCCGTCGTTGGCCGCGCGCGCGATGCCGGCGCGCGTCTCGATCGCCCGCATGACGAGATGCGCCGCGTGCTGGTACGGGCCCGCGGTGCGGCCGTACCAGGCGTCGTTGGTGATGTTCACCAGGAAGTCGGCCCCGGCCCGCCGGTACGACCGGGCCAGGTCTTCGAACGCCGACTCGTAACAGATGATGGCCCCGAAGCGCCCCAGCGGGCTCGGGTACAGCGGCAGCTCGCGCCCGCGCCCGAACCCGCCGGAAAAACGCCCGATGCCCGGGACACTCTGTAACAGCTTGGCGGGCACGAACGGCACCCGCTCGACGACGGGTACGAGGTAATGCTTTTCGTACACGGGATACGGCCGCCAGTGGCCGGACGAGTCGAAGTAAAACGCCGCGTTGTAATAGTCGTACGACCGATCGGCGTGGTACTCACCGTAGATGCCGCCCGTGAAGATCGGCCCGCGCCGCTCGCGGGCCAGCCCGGCGATCGCCGAATCCCACGCGGGCTGCAGATACCCGGGGATCGCGGCTTCGGGCCAGAGCAGCAGCTGCGTGCGGAGGGGCTCGCGCGCGGCGAGCTGCCGTGACATTTCCACGAGCTTCGTGACCACGCTGTCGGCGTGCGCCGGATCCCATTTCTCGCGGAAGCCTTCGTTCGGCTGGACCAACCCCACGGTTCCGAGCTCGCGCAGCGGCAGCGTGCGCATACGCCAGGCACCGTACCACCAGGCCGCGATCACGGTCACGACGATCGCGACGGCCGGGCGCCACCGCAGGGGATTGCTCGCCACATCGGGCTCCGGTGGGGGAGGCGGGAGCAGCGCGTCCATGACGAGCACGTTGCACCACACGAGCCACAGGGTCACGCCGCGCGCGCCCGCCAGGTCCGCCCACTGCACCAGCACGGGTGCGTCGGTGAGCGACGTGCCCAAACCGAGCCAGGGGAAGCGAATGTCCCCCTGGTGCCCGACGGCCCACTCCACGGCTGTCCAGGCCAAGGGGAGCACCACCCAGAGCGGGACGACCGGGAGAGCGACCCGCACGCGCACCACGAACCAGAACAGCGCGCCTGTCCAGAGTCCAAAGATCGCGATCGTCGCGGCGTAGCCGAGTCCGGCGAGCGGCGTGAAGTGCCAGAGCGCGACCACGAGCCAGTACAGCACCGCGCCGTTGGTCACGAACCCGTACCAGAAGCCCCACCGCAGCGTCGCGCCGAAGTCGCGCTCCCGTTCGAGCATCCGCAGCAGCACGACGGCGGGGGTGATGGCGACGAAGCTCAGAACGGGGAAGCGGAACGGCGGGTAACTCGCGGTGAGCAGGGCGGCGCCCAGCGCGACCAGCGCGGCCACGCGGCGACCCGGCACGGTCACAGGAGGACGTCGCGCCCTTCGTCGGCCGAGCGATAGACAGCGTCGAGCACGCGATGCAGGGCGAGCTGATCGCGCGGGGGAGGCGCATTTACATCACCCTTGATGACCGCGAGAAAATAGGTCCACTCCGCGCGGTAGGATTGTGCGAACGGTGTCTCCCGCCCGCTCGCCCCCCGTGGCGTCACATCGCTCGGGCTGCCGTGGATCTCCTTGAACACCCGCAGCGGCTGCACGCTCGCCGAGCCCTTGGTCCCGACGAGATCGAACCAGAACCGCTCGGCTTCGCCCATGTGGCGCCAGCTCACGTCGATCGACAGCGACATGCCGTTCTCGCACACCACGAGCGCGGTCCCCATGTCTTCCACCGCGTCCTTCGACCCCTGGCCCCGCCCCAGATGTGCGGCGACGCGCTTGGCGGCCGGCCAGCCCGCGAGCCACAGCCCGAGGTCGAGCAGCTGGAGACCGAGGTCGAGGAACGCCCCGCCACCCGCCTCCTGCCGCCGCAGCCGCCAGCCGATGATCTGCCGGCTCGGCTGGAACGTGTACCAGCCGCTGCGGATCGCCTGCAGTACGCCGATATCTCCGCCCGCGAGGAAGCCACGCACCGCCTGCACGTCGGAGCGAAACCGATGGTTCATCCCTACCATGACGCGCTTGCCGTACTTCTCGCTCGCCTGCAGCACCCGCTCCACACCGGCGACGCTGAGCGCCAGCGGGCGTTCGCACAGCACGTGCGCCCCGGCGGCGAGCGCCGAGACGATGTGAATCTCGTGCAGGTGATTGGGCGTGCAGATCGCCACCGCGTCGGGGCGGGTGTACTTGAGCACCTCTTCGATGTCGTCGAACGTCTCCTTCACCTCGAACCGACCGGCCAGCGCCTGCGCCTTGCTGAGATCGTTGTCGCAGATCGCGGCGACTTCGACGCCGGGCAGCCGCCGCAGGGACGGCAGGTGCGCCACCTGAGCGATGGCCCCGGCACCCACGACGGCGATCCGGATCGGCTCCGTCACCGCCCCGACCCCCGGGGCCCGGCCCCCGATCCCTTAGCCCAGCGGTACGCCACGCCGGCCCGGAGCGATACGGTCGAGAGGCCGCTCGAGAAGACGCCGCGCCCGTCCAGCGTGAAGCGCCAGTGCTTCGCCCCGAACTCGGTGCCGATCGTGCCGTTCAGGCCCGCGGTGACTTCGTTCAGCGCGTCCTGCACGAACGTGCCGTTGATCGCCGCGCCGCTGCCGTGCCGGATATGGGCGCCCAGGCCGATACCGATGTAGGAGGTCACGGAGCGCGATTGCGGCAGCACCCACTGCAGATCCAGATCGCCGGTCACGTCGCTCCAGGTCATCCGGCCCAGGTCGATCGTGTAGTTCGAATCGGGATCGTTCACGATGCTGCGCAGCCGCTGCACGAAGCGATCGCGCGCTGCCGAGCTGAAGTCGGCCTTGAAGTACGACACGCCGAGCAGCACGCGCACGTGCGGCGCGATGAAGCCGTAGTCGAGGCGCAGGCCGCCGGTGAACGTCCCGCGGATGTTGTTGCCGCCCAGTGGGCCGAAGTCGAACTGCAGCGCGCTGGGCTTGAGGTTCTCGTAGGAGAACTGTGAGAATACGGACTGGGCGGACAGGCGGTCTGGCGGAATGGCGGTCAGAAAGATTGCGGCCAGACCGACCGCCAGTCCGCCTGTCCGCCCGACCGCCCTAGTAGAGGCGCTCAACGTTGGTCCCCGGGAAATAAGTGGTGAGAATCGTGCGGTAGTCCTGGCCGGCTCGGGCGCGGCCCACCGCCCCCCACTGGCACATCCCCACGCCATGTCCCCACCCCGTGCCGACCGCGATCAGGCGCGTGACCTGACCGCCGTCCTGCGTGACCGCGAGCCGAAACGCCGCGCTGCCGAGCAGCTGATCGGCGCGAGGGCGGAGCACCGCGCGGACGTCGGACCCCGGCACGCGCACGTCGCCGTGCTCGAAGGCGATCCGCAGCTCGCCCACGCGTCCCGACTCGGTGGTGCGCGTGACCTCGACGTCGGTGATCCGCTGCAGGCCGCCCCCGCCCCCGCCGGCCTCTGTCATGGCCGGGAGGGTTCGCGACAATATAGCGCGCAGCTGCACGGCATCCCATTCCTCGCGCCAGCGAAACCGTGGCGACAGGTCGCAGTAGTAGTGGCCGCCACCGGAGGCGTCCGACACCGGTCGCAGATACGGTCGGGCGCGCGCGCTCCGGAACGCCTCCTCGACGGCCGCCGTGCTCGAGCCGCAGGTCGAGTGGAAGTAGGCGTCGATCAGCTCGCCGTGGTAGCGCACCACTTCGCCGCGCGTGGCGCGCAGCGCCGCCCACACCTCGCCCGTTTCGCCGGCGACGCCCGCATACACCTGATCGCGCACGTCGGCCCACGCGTCGAATCCCTGGCCCTCCCAGCGGCCCCGGTTGGCGAGGGCGAAGGTCCGCGACACCACTCCCTGGGCGAGCATCGCCTGACGCTCGTCGGGACGGCGCGCACCGAGCTCGCCGCCGATCACGCCCGCGAGATAGCTCTCCACCGGGACGCGGTTGATCAGCGTCAGTCCGCCGGCGTCGCGGATCACGTTGACCCGCCCCCGGTAGCGCCGGCCGTCGGCCATCGCGAACCGGTTCTCGGTCACGTTGACGGCCGAGACGCCGGCGCGCCGCGGCACGGCCGAGCCGTCGGGCTTGACGAGCCGCACGCCGGGAGTGTCCGGGACCACCGTCCACGCGCTGCCCGCGGGGATCGACCCGAGCGGCTCGCCGTTCGAGTCGTCGGTGACGAACAGCTCGCCATCGCCCCCCAACGTCACGCTGGGCGCGCCCGCCGAGAGCCCGATGCGCAGCTCGGGCTCGGTGCCCGGGGTGACCGGCTGCGGCCGACCGCCACACGCCAGCGCGGCGGCGGCGAGCAGGCTAGCGAGCCTCGTCCAGCGCCGCGTCGAGTTGTGCGATGGTGAAGTCGATGTCGGCATCGGTGTGCGCGCTGGAGACGAATCCCGCCTCGAAGGCCGAGGGAGCGAGGAACACGCCGCGGGCAAGCGCGGCCCGGTGCCAGCGCGCGAACCGCGCGGTGTCCGCGGCCTGGGCGTCGGCGAAGTTCCGCACCGGTCCGGCGGTGAATTGCACGCCCCACAGCGAGCCCGCATGCCCGCCGGTGACGGCCACGCCGCGCCGCCGCGCCGCGTCCCGTATACCCGCCACCAGCCGCGCGGTTCGCCGTTCCAGTGTCTCGTAGAATTGGGGCCGCTCGGTCTCGCGCAGCGTGGCGATCCCCGCCGCCATCGCCACCGGATTGCCGGACAACGTGCCCGCCTGGTACACCGGACCCTCCGGCGCCACCAACCGCATCAGATCGGCACGGCCGCCGTAGGCACCCACCGGCATCCCGCCGCCGATGATCTTGCCGAGGGTCGTGAGATCGGCGCGGATCCCGAGCCGCTCCTGCGCGCCACCCGCCGCCACCCGGAACCCGGTCATCACCTCGTCGAAGATGAGCAGCGCGCCATGGCGATCGCATAGCGCGCGCAGCGCCGTGTGGAACTCGGGCTCGGGGGAGATGAAGCCGGAGTTCCCGACGTACGGCTCGACGATTACCGCAGCCAGTGAGTCTCCGCGCCGCCGGAACAGCTCTCCGACGGCTAGTGCGTCGTTGAAGGGCAGCGTCAGTGTCAGACCGGCGAACGCGGCGGGCACGCCGGGGCTGTCGGGCAGCCCAAGGGTGGCGACGCCGCTGCCGGCCTTCACGAGGAAGGCGTCTGCGTGCCCGTGATAACACCCCTCGAACTTGAGGATGAGGTCGCGCTTGGTCGCCGCCCGGGCGAGCCGCACCGCCGCCATCGTCGCCTCGGTGCCCGAGTTCACGAGCCGCACCACCTCCACCGACGGCATCCGCCGGCGCACCAGCTCGGCGAGCTCGACCTCGGCTTCGCAGGGGGTGCCGTACGTCCATCCTCGCGCGGCCGCCGCGCAGATCGCTTCGAGCACCGCTGGGTGCGCGTGGCCCACGATCAGCGGGCCCCACGAGCACACGTAGTCGAGGTACGATTTCCCGTCGACGTCGGTGAGGCGGGCACCTTCGGCGCGGGCGACAAAAAACGGCGTCCCGCCGACTGCCCGGAACGCCCGTACCGGCGAATTCACCCCGCCGGGTAGCACCGCTTTGGCCCGCGCGAAGAGCTCCTCCGAGCGGCTCACGTCAAGGCGATCGCCCGGAAGTCGTAGTCCTCGCTGGCCACGAGCCGGGCGCGCACGAAGCTCCCCGGCCTGGCCCAGCCGCCCTCCGCTACGTAGGTCAGCCCGTCGACGTCGTCCGCCTGCCAGGGCACCCGACCCAGGTGCGTGGCGCCGTCCTGATCGGGCTCCGCCAGACTGTCGACCAGGACCGGCACCTCGCGGCCCACGAATCGCGCCAGTCGCTCGGCAGAAATCGCGCGCTGGACCTCGAGCAGCTCCTCCAGCCGGTCGCGCTTGACGGCGTCGGGGACGTCGTCCGGGTACTGCACCGCGCGCGTCCCCTCCTGTGGCGAGTAGGCGAACGCTCCCAGCCGATCGAACTGCGCTTCCTCCAGGAAATCGAGCAGCCGGCGGAAGTCGTCGTCGGTCTCGCCGGGGAAGCCGACGAGGCACGTGGTCCGGAGCGCGATGTCGGGGACGGCCCCTCGGAGCCACCCTAGCTTGTCGACCAGCGTCTGGCGGCGCTCGGGGCGGCGCATCCGCTCGAGCATGCGGTCGGAGGCGTGCTGGATCGGCATGTCGAGATACGGTACGACGCGCGGCTCCCGGGCCACGAGGTCGACCAGCCGTTGTGTGAGGCCGGCGGAGTAGACGTACAGCAGCCGATACCACGGGACCGTCGTGCCGGCGAGCAACGCCTCGAGCAGATCAGGAAGCTTGGGGCCGCCGAGCCCGAGGTCCCGCCCATAGTGGCCGAGGTCCTGCGCCACGAGGTTGATCTCCCGCGCTCCCTGGGCCTCGAGGGCCTGCGCCTCGCGCACCAGCCGCTCGAGCGGCTCGGAGCGGTGCTTGCCCCGCATGAGCGGGATGGCACAAAAGGCACACGTGTGGTCGCAGCCTTCGGAGATCTTCAGGTAGCGGACGTGCGGCTGATCGCCCAGGAACTGACGCACGCCCGGATGCGACGCCACCGGATCGGCGATCAGCCCGCGCTGGGCGAGCTCGGGGACGAGGTGATGCAGGTCCGAGAAGCCGAGGAAGAGATCCACCTCGGGGACCTCTTGCTGCAGTTCCCTCTTGTAGCGCTGCACGAGACAGCCGACGGCCACCACCGCCTTCGCAGCTCCTTGCGCCTTGAGCCTGGCGGCTGACAGCATGGCATCGATCGACTCCTGCTTCGCGGCGTCGATGAACCCACAGGTGTTGACGAGGATCACGTCGGCGCGCGGCAAGTCGTCGGTCACCACGGCGCCGTGCCCCACCAGATCGCCCACCAGCCGCTCGGAGTCGACGGTCGCCTTGTCGCAGCCGAGCGAGATGACGCCGAGCTTCATCCGCGGTAGTTCCCGAACTTGAGCTCGATGCCCCAGTCTTGCGTCCGCAGGAACGCCATCACCTCCTGCAGCTCGTCCTTGGACGGCGACTGCACGCGGATCTCGGCGCCTTGAATGGACGCCTGCGCCTTCTTGAATTTCCTGTCTTTGATCGCCTTGACGATGGCCTTGGCTTTTTCCGTTGCGATGCCCTGCGTGAGCTTGATCTCGCGCCGCACGGTGTCGTTCGCCGCCGGCGTGACGGCGCCAAGCTCGAGGTTCTTCACGGGCACGCCGCGCTTGACGAGCTTGGTCTGCAGCACGTCCAGCAGCGCTTTCATTTTGAAGTCGTCATCCGCGACCAGCGTGAGCTCCGCTTTGGCGCGGTCGAAGGCGATGGAGGCTTTGGAGCCTTTGAAGTCGTAGCGCTGGGCCACCTCTTTGGTGGCTTGATTCACCGCGTTGTCGACCTCTTGGAGGTCGGCACCGGTGGAGATGTCGAAGGAAGAAAGGCCGGCCATAGGGCGGTAATGTACCCGCCCCGGCCCTAGAACAGGAAGCTTTCGAGTGCTCGTGCCCGCGACACGTGCCGCAATCTCGCCAGCGCTTTCTCCTTGATCTGTCGCACCCGCTCGCGCGTGATGCCGAGCAGCGACCCGATCTCCTCGAGCGTCATCGGCTCCTGGCCCTCGAGCCCGAAGTACAACCGCAGGATCTTCGCCTCGCGCTCCTTGAGGGTCGCGAGCACTTCCTCGATCGACTCGGTCAGGGCGTGCTCGAAGATCTCGTCGTCGGGACCGGGGTTCTGGGTGTCCGGGAGGTAGTCGAGCAGCTTGTTGTCCTCGCCCGGAGTAAGAGGGGCGTCGAGCGACAGGTGGGCCTGGGAGATGGACAGCGTTTTGGCGACCTCTTCTTCGGAGATGTCCATCCCCTCGGCGATCTCTTCTACGGTCGGCTCGCGGCCCAGCTCCTGGAGCAGCGCCGACGAGCGCTTGCCGATGCGGTGCAGCGTCCCGGCGCGGTTCAGCGGCACGCGCACGATGCGCGATTGCTCGGCCAGCGCCTGGAGGATCGCCTGGCGGATCCACCACACCGCGTAGGAGATGAACTTGATGCCCTTGGTCTCGTCGAACTTGTGGGCCGCCCGGATCAGGCCGAGGTTGCCTTCGTTGATCAGATCCGAGAGCGAGACCCCCTGATTCTGATACTTCTTCGCGACGGAGACCACGAACCGGAGGTTCGAGCGGACCAGCTTGTCGAGCGCCTCCTCGTCTCCGCGCTTGATGCGCTGGGCCAGCGTGACCTCTTCCTCGCGTGTGATCAGCGGATACTGGCTGATCTCGCGCAGGTACTGATCGAGCGATCCCTCGTCGAACGAGGCTCGCTTCGCCGTGTTGAGTTGCATGGCCTAGTCACCCTCCAGGCGCGTACAACGTCGCACGTGGAACACAGTATCCTCGGCTACCGGATGATCGAGCCGAGCCGGTTCCAGCGAATATCCGTCAGCCAGGGAAGCGCGTCGTGCGCCTCCCGGTCGTAGCTGAAATACACGACGAGGGGTCGCCCCTTGATGGCCGCAGCGCTCACGAAGCCCCAGTAGCGCGAGTCGGCGGAGTTGTCCCGGTTGTCGCCCAGCACGAAGTAGCGTCCCGGCGGGACTGCGAGTGGCCCCCAGGTATCGCGGGTCGGGTGATAGTTCCGGGCAGCGGCGGGACCGCCGAGCAGGTAGTCCCGCTGCCAGTTGAACTCGGGATCGTACACGTCGTGCCCGGGATCGACCCGCTGGACGTAGCGCTCCGCCAGCGGCTCGCCGTTCACACGCACTTCCCCGCCGCGCATTTCCACGGTGTCGCCCGGGCAGCCGATGACCCGCTTGACGTAGTTGAGCTCGGGATTCTTGGGATACGCGAACACAATCACATCGCCGCGCCGCGGCGACTCGAAGCCGGGCAGCCGCGCCTTGGTGCCCGGAATCTGCGCGCCGTACACGGCCTTGTTCACGAACAGAAAGTCCCCCGCGAGCAAGGTCCGCTCCATGCTGCCGCTGGGGATCTGAAACGCTTCGACGAGGAAAGTCTTGATGATGACGAAGAGGATGACGGCCATGCCGACCGAACGCAGCCAGTTGTCGAACCAGCGCGCCAGCCGCGAACGGCGCCGTTCAACCGGGGCGATGGGCAGAGACGCGGTGTGCGCGCCCGAACCTGCCCGGGTGGGCCCCAAGTGAAGCATGCCTGTTACTTTAGCCAGGCAGCCTGCCAGGCGCAACGGTGATCGACCATCCCCGGGCCGCCCCCCAACGCCGCAGCCGGTCCCGAAAATCGTCGGGCGGGTCGGCGTGGCGCACCCGGGCCGCCAAACAGGCGGCGGCACCCTCCTGCTCAACGCGGACCCACGCGATTGCGACGTCGCGCAGCGCCCCGAGGGCCAGCCGGTCGAGCGGCGAGCCGCCCAGCGAGAGAATGATCACCAAGGATTCGTGTTCCACGACCGGACAGTACGGCGTCCGGTGTGAGCGCCATCACCAGGTTCTTGCGGACCGGATCAATCGCGCGCGAGACACCTACGTCTCCGTGTCGATCTGGGCGCGTTGCAGTTTCCCCGAGAAGTCGACGTACACGACCTTCGTCTCCGAGTAGAAGTCGTACACTTCCCAGCCGCCCTCTCGGTGCCCGTTCCCGGTCTGCTTCACGCCGCCGAACGGCAGGTGGGCCTCGGCGCCGATGGTGGGGGCGTTGATGTAGCTGATGCCGCTCTCCAGCTCGTTCATCGCCCGGAACGCCCCGTTCACATCGCGCGTGTACAGCGAGCTCGACAGCCCGTAACGGACATCGTTGTTCACCCGGATCGCTTCGTCGAGGGAGCCGACCTTGATCACGGACAGCACCGGGCCGAAGATCTCCTCCTGCTCCACCCGCATGCCGGGCTTGACCCCCGCCAGCACCGTGGGTCGATAGAACCAGCCGCGCTCCAATTCCCCCCCGCCCCCCCCCTTCCCTGACGCACGCTCGCCGCCCGTCAACACCCGAGCGCCCTCCTTCTGTCCCACGTCTACGTAGTACTCCACCTTCTTGAGGGCATCCTCGTTGATGAGCGGCCCGACTTCGGTCTTCGCCTCGAGCCCCGGCCCGAGGCGCAACGCCGCGGCTCGATCGCACACCGTCTTCACGAACCGGTCGTGCACCCGCTCATGCACCACCAGCCGGCTCGTCGCGGTGCAGCGCTGCCCGGTGGTGCCGAATGCCCCCCACAGGACGCCGTCCAGCGCCAGGTCCAGGTCGGCGTCGTCCATCACGAGCATGGCGTTCTTGCCGCCCATCTCGAGCGACAGGCGCTTGTGCATCCGGCCACAGGTGGCCCCGATGAGGGCCCCCGTTTCGGTCGAGCCGGTGAACGAGATCAGCGGCACGTCGGCGTGCTCCACCAGCGCCCGCCCGGCCGAACCATCGCCGTGCACCAGCTGCACGACCTCCGGCGGGAGGCCGGCGTCGAGCAGCACTTCGACCAACAGGTGGGCCGTGTGGGGTACGTCTTCCGCCGGCTTGAGAATCACCGCGTTCCCGCACAACAGCGCAGGGAACATCTTCCACGTGGGGATGGCGAGCGGAAAGTTGAACGGCGTGATGAGGCCGGCGACCCCGACCGGACGGCGGAAGCTCATCGCCCACTTGTTGCGCAGCTCGGAGGGCACCGTGCGGCCGAAGAGGCGCCGGCCCTCGGTGTGCGCGTAGTGGGCCGTGTCGATGCCTTCCTGCACGTCGCCCTGGGTCTCGGCCAGGACCTTGCCCATCTCGCGCGTCATGGCGCGGGCGATGGCGTCCTTGCGCTGGACCAGCAGGTCTCCCACGCGGTGCAGCACCTCGCCGCGGATCGGGGCCGGCGTGCGGGACCACACCGCGAAGCCGCGTTGGGCCGCGGCGGCGGCCCGCGCGATGTCATCAGAACCGGATTGCGGAAAGCAACCGATGATGTCGTCCCGATCGGCGGGGTTGCGGTTCTCGAAGTAGGCGCCGGTGGTGGGAGCGACCCAGGCGCCCCCGATGAAGTTCTTGAAGGTTTCCGTCATCAGTCGTCAGCCGTTAACGAGTACGAACCGGTACGTCAGGACAGAGCCAGAGCGCGGTCGAGTTGGCGCTGACACGGGGGAGAATTTCCCCGGTGAGCAGGAGCACGCCCCAGATGATCAACGCTAGCGCAATGACGTGCGCGAAGCCGAGGCGCCGCTTCCAGGACGACACGCTGGACCAGAGGCCGGCGGCGATCACGGTACCGACACCGGTCAGATAGAAGATCAGCCGCAGCCCGCAGCCGTGCGTATACGGCCAGACGCCGGGCGCGACGCCGACGCCGATCAGCACGCCGAGCACGACGCGGATCCACGTGCCGAGCCGCCCGCCGCCCGAGCCGCTCAGGTCCGGGTGCGCGCCGCTGCCGCGCGTCACGCCGGCGCGTTTGACGGTCGGCTCCCCGCCCGCCCCGCCGGGTGTTGGGGCGCGCAACGAGGGCTCGGCATACGGCAGCTTCTTGAGCAGCCGATCGACCTCGGCCATCTCCTTGTCCCAGTCCCGCTCCTTCTCCGTCCCCGCCACTACGCCTCCCGCGTCAGGCCGTACCGCATCATCTTCTTGTAGAGATTACTGCGCGGCATATCCAATGTGCGAGCCGTCTCCGAGATATTCCAATCGTTCGCTTCCAGCCTGTTAAGGATGAAGCTGCGCTCCGACATCTCCTTGAACTCCTCGAACGTCCCCGACTGCATCCACGAAGCCTTGGCGAGGTCCGCCGGCACGAGTGCGCTCGCGACCGCCGCAGCCGCGCGGGCCGGGGCCACCGCGTCCTCCTCCGTCTCGAGCCCGGCAATCCGCTCGACGTCGGCCGCCGTCACGTCTAGTCCAGGGGCGAAAATGAGGAGACGCTCGACGGCGTTCCGCAGCTCGCGGATATTGCCGGGCCAGTCGTGCGCCGCCAGCTGCTGCAGCGCTCCGGCGTCGAAGCGCTTCGGCTGCAGGCCACCGCTCTCGGCAAGACGGGCTGCGAAGTGCTGGACCAGCTGCGGAATGTCGGCGCGGCGGGCGCGCAGCGGCGGCACATCGATCGGCACCACGTTGAGGCGATAGAGCAGGTCTTCACGAAACCGCCCGGCCACGATCTCGGCGCGGAGATCCTTGTTGGTGGCCGCCACGACGCGCACGTCCACCGACATCGTCTTGCCCGACCCGACGCGCGAGATGACGCCTTCCTCGAGCGCCCGCAGCACCTTGGCCTGCGCCACGAGGCTCATGTCGCCGATCTCATCGAGGAACAATGTGCCGCCGTCGGCCAGCTCGAACTTCCCCACCTGATCGGCGAACGCGCCCGTGAAGCTCCCCTTTATGTGGCCGAACAGCTCGCTTTCGATCAGCTCCGCGGGGATGGCCGCGCAGTTGACTTCGACGAACGGGCCCGCGGCACGGGTCGACAGCGTGTGGATCGCCCGCGCGACCAGCTCCTTGCCGGTGCCGTTCTCGCCGGTGATGAGCACGCGCGCCGCGGTGGGGGCCACTTTCTCGATCCGCTCGATCACGCCCTTCAGCGCGCGGCTGGCCCCCACGAGCTCGTAATGGGCCTGCACCTCCGCCTTGAGGCGCACATTCTCGGTCGTGAGCTCCACGTGCTGCATGGCGTTGCGCAAGGTCAGCAGCACGCGGTCGGTGTCGAGCGGCTTCTCGAGGAAGTCGTAGGCGCCGAGCTGCGTCGCCTCGACCGCCGTCTGGATCGAGCCGTGCCCGGAGATCATCACGACCTGCGCGTCCGGATCGAGCGCGCGCAGCTTCCGCAGGGTTTCGAGTCCGTCCATTCCCTGCATCTTCACGTCGAGAAACACGAGATGCGGCCGGAACTCGGGGTACAGCTCCAGCGCGCCCGACCCGGACGCGGTGCTCTGGACCTCCAGGTCCTCGTATTTGAGCAGCTGCGTGAGGGCTTCGCGGATGCCCTTCTCGTCGTCGACCACCAGGACGCGCCGGCTCATGCTTTCCTCCGCTTGAAGCGGTACAGCACGACCCCCGTGGGATGGATGGCGACATCGGTGAAGGTGGGCGAAACCCGCAACGGCACGGCGCCCGTCGAGTCGGCCCCCGCCACGCGCTGCGCCAGCTGTTTGACGAACGGTCCGGGGAGCGGAAACCCGCGCAGCGCCAGCTCGGCTACCGTGAATCGCGCCACCCCCGGACGGTCGATCACGAGCGGTCCGGCGATGCGCAGGGGCTCCATCGGCTTGAGCATGCCCGCCAGCGGACCGAGCGCGTCGGAGGGAATGACCCGCGTATCGAGCCGACAATATACGGCGAGCGTGCCCTCCAGCAGCTCCACCCGCAGCGAATCGAAGCTCTTGCGTACCGACCAGTCGATGCCGCTGCCGATCATCGACGCGATCTCGTTGGGCGACAGCACGACCGAGTCGGGACCGGCGGTCTGCTTCAGGCGCTCGACCTTGGTCTGCGTAGACGAGAGCGCCTTGGGCGTGGGGGCGCCGACCGACGTATCGGCGACGGGGGGCAGCTTGGTGGAATGCGGGCCCACGAAGCGGGACGCGCCGCGCAGCAGCGGCTCGCGGAACCACCAGGCGACGAGTGCCACCACGAGAGCGACGGCGAGGAGGAAGAGCCGGAACAGTCCTTTAAGGCAGCCGTTCACTGTGCCTGACCTTGTACACCGCGCCGCTCCATTGGAGCGTGCTCTGCATCAGATCGACGCTCGTCACGAGCGCGGTCTCGGCGAAGCGGAGCCGGCCGAGCGCCGGCTCGAGCCCCGCGAGGTCGCCCGGCCGCGCATCACGCGCCGCGCGCCCCAGCGTCACATGCGGCCGAAACGGCCGCGCTTCAGAGGCAAACCCGAGCGCGGCGAACTCTTGCTCCACCCGGTGCTGCAACAGCTCGAGTCCCGGCTCGGGGGCGATGCCGGCCCACACGACACGCGGCCGCCGAAAATCGGGAAACACGCCGAACCCTCCGAGGGCGAGCGGCAGGGCGCGCGCGCCCTGCGCCGCCCGGGCCAGCGCGGCCACGAGCTCCCGTTCCCGCTCGTCTTCCACTTCGCCGAGGAACTTGAGCGTGAGATGGATGCCGTCGCCCCGCACCCATTTCACCGGCAAGCCCTGATCCCGCACCGCCGCGGTCGCGGCCCACAGAGCCTCACGTACGGCCGGCGGCAGGTTCAGGGCGACGAACGCCCTCACCCGCGCCCGGCGCGGTCGGTGAGGAGACCGCCGCGGCGATAGCCCCGCGGGTCCAGCTCGACCGCGGCGAACCCGAGCGTACTGAGTCGCTGCTCGATGGCGGGCAACCGCGCGGCGAGCCACGGCACCCACCGCGGCTCGACCTCGATACGCGCGTGGTCGCCGTGGTGGCGCACGCGCAGATCGCCGGTGACCCCCAGCTCGCGCAGGTACGCTTCGCCGCGCTCCACCTGCCCCAGCCGCCCGGGGGTGATGGCGAGGCCGTACGCCACGCGACTCGACAGGCACGGCGCGGCCGGCGCGTCCCATACCGGCAGCTCGAGCGCGCGCGCGGCGCTGCGCACGTCCGCTTTAGTGAACCCGGTTTCGGCGAGGGGCGAGCGCACGCCGGCCACCACGCCGGCCGCGTGGCCGGGGCGGTGCTCATGCAGATCGTCGGCGTTCGTGCCGTCACACACCACCGCCAGACCGCGGGCCCGAGCCGCGGGCACGAGCCGGCTCCACAGCTCGGTCTTACAGAAGAAGCAGCGACTGGGCGAGTTGGCGAGGTAGCGCGGGTCATCGAGCTCGTGGGTGTCGAGCTCGAGCAACGGTACGTCGTGCTGGCGAGCGACCTCCCGGGCCGTGGCCCATTGCGCCGCCGGGTAGGATGCGCTGCGACCCACGGCCGCCAGCATGCGGTCGCCCCCCAGCTCCTGCCGCACGACCACGGCCAACAGGGCCGAATCCACCCCCCCGGAATAGCCCACCAGGGCCGACTGAAAGGTGCGGATCAGGGCGCGCAGGGCAGGAAGGCGGTCGGACACGGCGGAATACTAACGACTTAGAGTGTCACCATCAAAGGACACTTTCGCCACAAGAACCGGCTAGATCGTAGCCTGGAAACCTGCTAGAGTTAGCATACGTTGTCAGTAAGGTTGATTTCTCTACGTCTAGTAGGTCAACATCGAGTAGAGGCTCCGAAATGCCACACAAGACCGAGCTGGACGCCGTCGACCGCAAGATCGTGCGGCTGCTCGCCACCGACGGGCGCTCGAGCTACCAGGCGATCGCCGACGAAGTCGGGCTGTCGCGGCCGGCGGTGATGGAGCGCGTGAAGCGACTCGAGGAAGCGGGATACATCACGGGCTACGGCGCGCGGGTGGATCGCGCCAAGGCGGGGTTCCCGGTGACCGCCTTCGTCGCCGTGCGCTACGCCAACTCGGATTACGTGGGCGACGAGCCCCGCATGCGTGACATGGAAAAGCACCCCGAAGTGCTCGAGTGTCACCACGTGGCCGGCGAGGACTGCTACATCCTCAAGGTCGCGGCGCACGATCTCGAGAGCCTGCAGGGCGTGCTGCGCGATCTGCGCGGCTCGTCCAAGACGCAAATGAGCACGCGCACCACGATCGTGCTGGGCACGGTGTTCGAGAAGCCCGGGTTCGTCCCGGTGGAGTTGGACTGATGGCCGGGCTGCGTGGCAGGGCGCTGCTCGCCTACCTGGTGGTGTGCCTCGTCTGGGGCTCGACCTATCTCGCCATCCGTGTCGGCGTGGGCGTGCTGCCGCCATTCCTGTTCGCCGGCATTCGCTTCGTGCTGGCGGGTCTCATCCTCCTCAGCATCGTCTTGCTGCTCGGCGACCAGCTGCCACGGCGCTGGGTCGACTGGCGCACCCAGGCGATCGTCGGCGTGCTGCTCCTGGCCGGCGGCAACGCGTTCGTGGTGTGGGCCGAACAATTCACGGCGTCGGGCACCGCGAGCATTTTCGTCGTCACGGTGGCCCTGTGGATGGCGTTCTTCGACGCGGTCGTTCCGGGCGGATCAGGCGACCTCACCTGGCGCGTCGTGGCGGGACTGGCGCTCGGGTTCCTCGGCACCGCGCTGCTCGTGGGCGCGAGCCCGGCGGAGATTGTGCGCGCCGACCTGCGCGGGCCCATCGCCCTCACGTGCGCCAGCGCGTCGTGGTCCCTCGGCTCGGTGTACGGCAAGCGCCATCATACCGATACCAGCCCGTACGTCGGCGCCGCGATCCAGATGATCGCGGGCGGTGCGACGGTGATCGTCGTGGGCTTGGTGCTGGGCGAATGGAGCCGGTGGCACATGAGCGCCCGGGGCGCCGGCGCCATGGCGTACCTCGTGATCTTCGGCTCGATCCTCGGGTACAGCGCCTACACCTACGCCCTCCGGAACGCCTCACCGACGATCGTCGGCACCTACGCGTACGTGAACCCGGTGATCGCCGTGCTGCTCGGCTGGCTGATTCTCTCCGAGCCGGTGACGCCGCGAACGTTCGTGGCGATGGCGTTGACCGTGGGTGCGGTCGTGTGGATTCAGCTCTCGCTGAAGAAAGGGCGGACAGGCGGACCGGCGGAAAGGCGGACGGAAGTCGAGACAGCGCCAGCTACGTCCGACAATCCCCCTGTCCGCCAGACCGCCTGACCACCTGACCGCCCGATGATCGCCCGACTGTGGCACGGCGCGGTGCCCGCCGCCAAAGGTGATGACTACGCCCGCTACCTCCAGAAGACCGGCGTGACGGAGTGCCGCGCCACCCCGGGGAATCGCGGCGTGCAGGTATTGCGCCGGACGGTCGGCGGAGAGACCCACTTCCTGTTCATCTCGTTGTGGGAATCGCGGGACGCGATCCGCCGCTTCGCAGGCGACGACATCGACCGGGCGCACTACTACCCGGAGGACCGCGAGTATCTGCTGGAGCTCGAGCCCACCGTCACGCACTACGAAGTGCTGGAACGATAAAACGCTAGTCTTCCGTCGCGCGAGCCTCGAGCGGCGAGTCGGAGGGAGGGGGCGCCGCGCGCAGCTCCGGCTTGCCTTCATCGGTGTACTTGAAGCCGCGCGTGGTGTGGTAGGCGATATCGATGTCCGGGGCCGTGGCGAATTCGTTGAGGATGTCCTCCCAGATCGCGTGCTCGGTCCCCCGCCGCTTGCGCGGCTCGATCAGATAACGGATGGTGAGCTGCACCCCGTCGTTGACGACCTTGGTGTAGACGATGGGGGTGAGCTTGCGATAGTTGATGAGGTACTGCTGCGAGGCCGCGAGCAGCTCCTGCTCTGCCTGCGCCGTGAGGTGCTCCGCGTGCTTCACGGCGATCTTCCCGAGGATGTGCTTCGCCTTCTTCCAGTCGCTCTCGAACGTCACCACCACCGGAACTTCGTTCCAGATGTAGCGGAACCCCTTGTTGTAGTTCGCGACCGGATCCGTGAACACCTTGCCGTTGGGGATGTGAATGATGCGGCCGCTCGACTGGTCCGCATCGACCCAGGCGCCGATCTCGTTCAGCGTGAACTGGAACAGGCCGAGGTCGATGACGTCGCCCGCGTGCGGACCGATCTGTACGCGGTCCCCCACCTCGAAGGGCCGGCGCCAGATGATGAACGCCCAGCCCGCGAAGTTCGAAAGCGGCTCCTTGAGGGCGATCGCTAGGCCGGCCGAGAGGATCCCGAGGAATTTGAATAGCTCCGACACTCCCGCGGTGAGCCACGTGCCAGCAATGATGATGACCCCGGCTGTCACCAGCGCGTAGGTCATCCCCTTGCGCCAGCGGTACCGGCCCCAAGGGTCTTTCACCCGCCGGTACACGAACCCGAGCACGATGCGCCGCACCAGCCACAGCCCGAGGATGGTCGCGACCGTCGCGAGCAGCTGGACCTGGGTTGCGGGGGGGATGCCGAGGTGCGTCCGGAGCCAGTCGATCATGCGAGCTGTGGGGAGATGGGGGGACAAGGTAGAAGGTCGCCCCGCGCCGCGCCAGCGAGACGGCCGTAGATTACACGCCGATGCCGCGATCCTGCACCATCATGCTCCTCCTCGCCGTCTCGGCCGTGGGAGGGTGCCATCGCCCCCCGGCCCCGCCGCTCGATCCGCGGGCGGAAGTCGCCGTGACCGTGGAAAACCAGAACTTCGCGGACATGGACGTGTTCATCGTGCGCGGGGGCCAGCGGGTGCGCATCGGGATGGTGCCGGGGGTGACGTCGCGTATTCTCATGGTGCGACCCGAGCTGATCGGGTACGGCACCGAGGTGCGCTTCGAGATGCATCCGATCGGCGGGCGGCGCAACGCGCTCTCGGAGACGATCACGATCAACCCGGGCGACGTGATCCAGGTGACGATCCCACCGAACTAGGCTGTCGCGTCGACGCAGCGCTCACCCCGTCGGCTGTTTTGTAAGGAGGCTGCGACACGCGGCGCGGCGCGGGCCGCACGCCCACCGCGTAACCTCATGTGGCTGCGTCCGTTGTCCGCCTGCCCCTAGGGCACAGCTCCTGCCCTCTCGACACGCCGAACGCCGAGCCCCGGAGAGCCCATAGTGAACGTCTACCGCGCCGCTGGCGCCGCCCTCGGGGCGGTCGCCGCTACGCTCGTTTTCTCGACCTGTACCGACACGCCGGAGCCCAGTGGGCCCGTGGCTGTCGTCGCCCGTCCGTCCGCGAGCACGGTCGCGTTCACGGGCCCCGTGACGTTCGTCGGCGCCGGCAACATCGCCAAGTGTGGCCAGCCTGGTGCGGCCGCGACGGCGCTCCTGCTCGACACGATCCCGGGCACCGTGTTCGCCGACGGCGACGCGGCCTACGATAACGGCACGGCTCAGCAGTACACCACTTGCTACGGGCCCACGTGGGGGCGCCACAAGGCGCGCACCCAGCCGGCGCCGGGCGAGCGCGACTACAAGACGGCGAACGCGACCGGCTATTTCGGCTATTTCGGCGCCGCGGCTGGCGACCCCAAGAAGGGCTATTACAGCTACGACCTCGGTGTGTGGCACATCGTGGTCCTCAACACCGGCGCCGCAAACCTGGTCCCGTACACGGCGACGTCGCCGCAGGTGGTGTGGCTCAAAGCGGACCTCGCCGCCCATCCCGCGCGGTGCACGCTGGCGTACTGGCACAACCCGCTGTTCGACTCGAAGGACAAGCCCAACAACACCATTAAGCCACTCTGGGACGCGCTGTACGCGGCCCGCGCGGACGTCATCGTCAACGCGCACTATGCGTTCTATGAGCGGTTCGCGCTCCAGACCTCGGCGGGCGTGGCCGATCCCGCGGGGCTCCGCGAGTTCGTCGTGGGCACGGGAGGCGCCGAAGTCATGGCGCTCGGCACCGTGGCCGCCAACAGCCAGGTCCGCAGCAGCGGCACGTTCGGCGTCCTCAAGCTGACGCTCGACTCCGCCTCCTACGCGTGGAAGTTCGTGCCGGTCGCGGGAAAGACGTTCAGCGACAGCGGCTCGACGGGATGCCATGGCTCCCCGCTCACGGTCAACGCCGGCCCCGACCAGGTGACGAACCCGGGAGACACCCTCCCGCTCTCCGTCTCGTTCAGCGACCCCAACACGAGCGGTGCCCCGTGGAATTACACGAACACGAGGGGTGACGCCACGACGAGCGCGGGCAGCACCTCGAGCCAGACGACGCCGATCACGGCCCCCCACGTGTACGCCGCGCTCGGCACCTTTAGCGTGCGCGCGACGGTGACCAACAACAGCGGCGCCAGCGACGTGGACACCCTGGCCGTGCAGGTGGTCGCGCCGAGCGTCGTCGTCGGCGCGGGCGACATCGCCGACTGCACCAAGACGGGAGACTCACTCACCGCGAACCTGATGGACACGATCTCCGGGACCGTCATCGCGGTCGGCGACAACGCGTATCCCAGCGGCGGGAGCACCGACTACACGAACTGCTACGGCCCGACGTGGGGCCGCTTCAAGTCCCGCACCAAGCCGATTCCGGGCAACCACGATTACGACACGCCGGGCGCCACCGGCTACTACAACTACTTCGGCGCCGCGGCGGGCCAGTCGGGGAAGGGCTATTACAGCTACGACCTGGGCAGCTGGCACGTCGTCGCGCTGAACAGCAACATCGACATGAGCGTCGGCTCGCCACAAGAGGTCTGGCTCAAGGCCGATCTCGCCGCGAGCACCAAGCGCTGTACCATGGCCTACTGGCATTATCCGCTCTTCAGCTCGGGCAACCAGGGGGCGCACCCCGAAACGCAGCCCTTGTATCAGGACCTGTACAACGCCGGCGCGGAGCTCGTCGTGGTCGGTCACGATCACGACTATGAGCGCTTCGCGCCGCAAAATCCGACGGGCACACTGGACACACAACACGGCATCCGGGAAATCGTCGCCGGGACGGGCGGCGGGGGGCTGTTCATCGTGCACCCGCCGGTGCCGAACTCGCAGGTGATCAACAACAATACGCTCGGCGTGCTGAAGTTGACGCTGCACACCGCCAGCTACAGCTGGCAGTTCATCCCCATCGCCGGCCAGACCTTCACGGACCAGGGGACCGACGTATGCCATGACGCCCCGCTGTCGGTGAACGCCGGCCCCGATCTGCTGACGCACACAGGCGACTCGCTCGGCGTGTCCGTCACGTTCAACGATCCCGCGACGAACGGCGCCCCCTGGCAGTACACGATCAACTGGGGCGACGGCAGCGCGAGCAGTGGCAGCACCACGACTTCAGCCACGCCGATCACCGCCAAGCACGTCTTTGCGGCGGTCGGCAACGACAGCGTGCATGTCACGGTCACCGACAACGCCGGACGGTTCGGGTCCGACTCGCTCGCGGTGCAGGTCATCGCGCCGAACGCCGCCGTCCTGGTTGGCGCCGGCGATATCGCCGACTGCAAGGCCGGCGCGTTCCTCACCGCGGACCTGCTCGACAACATCGGCGGGACCGTGATGGCGGTGGGCGATTTGGCCTACCCCGATGGCTCCAGCACCGTCTTCACGAATTGTTACGACCCGTCATGGGGTCGACATAAGGCCCGCACACGTCCGGTCCCAGGCAATCACGAGTACGAAACGCCGGGCGCCAGCGGTTACTTCAACTATTGGGGAGCGACGGCCGGTCCCTCCGGCCTGGGCTACTACAGCTACGACCTGGGCACCTGGCACATCATTGCGCTCAACGCCGAGCTGGACATCACTCCGGGCTCCGCGGAAGTGCAGTGGCTGCGCTCCGATCTCGCCGCCCATTCGGCGAAATGCACGCTCGCGTATTGGCACGAGCCGCGATTCGTCTCCGGGACCGTCATCGCCAGCGACCCGACGTATCAGACGTTGTGGGACACGCTCTACAAGTACGGCGCGGAGATCGTGGTGAACGGTCACCGGCACAGCTACGAGCGCTTTGCGCCGCAGTCGCCGGCTGAAGTGCTCGACTCGGCGCACGGGATCCGCGAGTTCGTGGTGGGCACCGGCGGCGGGTCGCTCGACGGCGACACGCCCACGCTGATCGCGAACAGCGAGGTGCAGAACCCCAATTCGTGGGGGGTGCTGAAGCTCACGCTCAACGACGGCTCGTATACCTGGCAGTTCGTGCCCGTGGAGGACCAGACGTTCAGCGACTCGGGGACCTACGCGTGCCATGACGCCCCGCCGGCCAACGTGAATCACCCGCCCACCGCCGTGCCGGGCGGCCCCTACAGCGGTACAGAGGGCGGCGCCGTCGCCGTTGACGGCAGCGGCTCCTCCGATCCGGACGGGGACCCGATCAGCTACGCCTGGACCTTCGGCGACGGCGGCAGCGCCAGCGGCGTCGCGCCGAGTCATACCTACGCGAGCGCCGGCAGCTTCACCGTCACGCTCACCGTCGAAGACGTGCATGGAGCGGCCAACACGGCCACCACCACGGCGACGATCGCGAACCTCGCGCCCGTGGTGAACGCCGGTCCCAATCAGGTCGCCGTCGTGGGTAACCCCGTCACACTGAACGCCAGCTTCTCGGACGGTCCGGGGGATGGGCCCTGGGCGTACACAGTCGATTGGGGGGACGGCTCGCCCCAGACGACCGGCAGCACCACGTCGAGCCCCATCGCACCGACGCACACGTACAGTGCGTCAGGCACGCGCACGGTGAGCGTCACGGTGACCGACAAGTTCGGCGCGGCCGGGTCGGGCAGCCTCACCGTCACGGTGTCCAGCCAGCTGGTCACGCTGGTGGGCGCCGGGAACATCTCGCGCTGCACGCGCACCGGCGACGATGCCACGGCCGCCTTGCTCGACACGCTTCCGGGCACCGTGTTCACCGCGGGCAGCGGGGAATACGAGGGAACCCTCATCGAGTATCAGAACTGCTACAACCCGACGTGGGGCCGGCACTTGGCGCGGACGTTCCCAGTGCCGGGCAAGCATGACTACGACTCGAGCTCAACGGCGGCGGGCTACTTCGGCTACTACGGCGCCGTGGCCGGCGATCCCACCAAGGGCTATTACAGCTTCGACCTGGGGGCATGGCACATCGTCATGCTGAACAGCAACAATTCGTTCGTCTCGACGGCGGTGGGCTCGCCGCAGGAGACGTGGCTCAAGAGCGATCTCGCCGGCACCACGAAGCAGTGCGTGCTCGCGATTTTCCACCACCCGCGGTTCTACTCGACCACGTCGAGCTCGTTCTCGCCCAACTCGAATGTGAAGCCGTTCTGGGACGACCTGTACGCGGCGCACGCGGAGCTGATCGTCAACGCGCAGATGCGCGACTACGAGCGGTTCGCGCCGCAAACCTCCACGGGCGTGGCCGATCCTGTGAACGGGATCCGCGAGTTCATCGTGGGCACCGGGGGCGAGGGTCTCGACGCGCCCAACACGCTGATCACCGCGAACAGCGAGGTCAACATCAGCCAGGTATTCGGCGTGCTGCAGCTCAAGCTGGGAGACGGATCATATGCGTGGCAGTTCGTCCCGGTCGCGGGGTCGAGCGGTACGGACTCGGGGACGGGTACCTGCCACTGAGCGCCAGGACATAGTGTCGGGCGGGGGGCCTGTCTGGACCCCGCCCGATCGCTTCGCCCACCCTCCGTTCAGCCCGCGATCATCTTCCCCGCGAGCTCCTTCACGAGCTTGGCGCACACGGCCGCTGTGAGACCGCTCGGGTCTTGCGCCGGGTTGAATTCGACGACATCCGCCCCGACGATCGGCGCCGTGAGCTCGTGCAGCACGCCGAGCACGTCGCGCACGCTCAAGCCGCCGGGCTCGCGGTGGGACACGCCGGGCGCGGCTCCCGGGTCGAAGGCATCCAGGTCGATCGAGACGTACACGAGCCCCCGCCCGAGCCGCGGCCGGCGCCCGCCGCCCCACGCGCGCATGTCGATCACCTCCACCCCGTACCGCTCGGCCTGGGCGCGTTGCACCGCGTTCATCGTGCGGATGCCCACCTGCACCAGCCGATCGATCAGGCGCTCCTCGAGCAGCCGGGCGAACGGGCAGGCGTGGGAATAGCGGTCGCCCTCGAACTCAGGGTACAGGTCGGGGTGTGCGTCGAAGTGCAGGACGGTGATTTTGGGATGGAAGCCGCGCACTGCGCGGACGATGGGGTAGGTGATCGAGTGGTCGCCGCCGAGCACGATGGGACGGGCGCCCGACTCGAGCAGGGTGCGCACCGCCGCTTCGATCTTGGCGCGGGCGTCCGCTCCCGTTGTGAGGGGCACGTCCCCCGCGTCGCCCAGCCCCCCCTGGGCAGCGAGATCGACGCCGGTCTCGGTCCAGCTGTTGCCCGCGGGCGAGAACAGCGCCTGGCGGATGAGCGGCGGCGCGCCGGCGGTGCCACGCAGGAATGACGAGCTCGCGTCGTACGGAAGGCCGAGCAGGGTGGGCGTGCCGGAGAGCGGGCTGGTCATGGGCCGGAGCCGGTGGGGACGACCCAAGATACGCGCGACGCCAGGGCCCGTGCCGCACCTTGCTGTTGCGCGTCTACACTCGCCGCGCGATGCCCAACCGCTCCGCGGCCCGGGCGAGCGGCCGGTCGCGCGTCCAGAGAAGAGCCTTGCCCAGAAACGCCGAGGCGATGAGGTGCGCGTCCAGCCACCCGATGCCCGTGCCCGCCAGCTGGCGATGCTCCACCAGCTTCAACACCTCGCCGTGCTCAGCCACTGGCGCCTCAGGCAGCTCCGCCAGCGCGCCCAGCACCGCCGCGCGCTCGCCTGGCAAGACGCCGCACGCCAACTCTCCCACGACGAATGGGTGCGTCACGACTTGATGCTGCTCGAGCAGGTCCGCCAGCCGGGCGTCGGCCGTGCGGAAGTGACCGATCCAGACCGACGAGTCGACGAGGATCACGCCGGCGGGCGGCGCCGGCGCGGCGCCGCTCGAGCTTTGGGCATGGCCCCGCCGAGCGCAATGAGCCGGCGCGCCGCCTCGCGCGCAAGCAGTGCCTTCAAGCCTTCATGCACGACCGCGGTCTTTTCCCGCAGGCCGGTCACCCGCATCGCGTCCCGCATCAGCTCGTCGTTTAAGTTGAGTGTCGTTCTCATGCATACGAATATGACCGACTCATGCATACCGATGCAAGACACGCTCACGCCAGCCCCCGCCGGTCCAGATTGCGATACTGAATCGCCTCGCTGACATGCCGCGGTTGCAGATCGACCGCCCCCGCCA
>CBFHAJ010000039.1:0-25305 GCA_965653495.1 uncultured bacterium
GTTATATTACCGGCGCCGCGCTCCAGGTGGACGGAGGGTTCACGCGGTCCATCTTTTGACGTTGCACGTGCCACGTTACACGTCGCACGATTCACTCTTCATCGTTCTCGAGTCCGCGTGCAAGCGATCGTAAAGGCCCAGCGCGCGCCGGGCCTGAAAGTGACGACGGTCCCCAAGCCCACGGCCGGGCCGGGGGAGGTCCTGATCGCCGTGCGCCACGCGGGCGTGTGCGGCACCGACCTGCACATCGCCGACTGGAACGCCTGGGCCGAGGGGCGCCTGCGGCCGCCGCTCGTCGTGGGACACGAGTTCGCGGGCGAGATCGTCGCGGTGGGCGACGGCGTGGCCGAGCTCAAGACGGGGCAGCTGGTCACCGCCGAGGGCCACATCGTGTGCGGGCACTGCCTGCAGTGCCGCACCGGCAACAGCCACATCTGCAAGAACACCCGCATCATCGGCGTGGATCGCGACGGCGCGTTCGCGGAGTACATCGCGATGCCCGCGACCAATGTGCTGCCGCTGGACGGCATTCCCACGACCGTGGGCGCGGTCATGGACCCGATGGGCAACGCGTTCCACACCGTCCTGGCGGCGGAGATCGCGGGCAGCACCGTGTTCGTGGCCGGGTGCGGCCCCATCGGCTGCTTCGCCGTGGGGATCGCGCGCGCGGCGGGCGCGGCCCGGGTCATCGCGTCCGACGTGAACGCCAAACGGCTGGCGCTGGCGAGTCGCATGGGGGCACACGTCACCATCGACGTGGCCCGCGAGGACGTGGTCCGCCGCGTCCTCGCCGAGACCGGTGGCGAGGGCGCGGATCTCGTGTGCGAGATGTCGGGGGTACCTTCGGCGCTCCACCAGGCGTTCGCCGCTGTGCGGCTGGGCGGCCGCGTCCATCTGCTGGGACTGCCCAATGGCCAGGTCCCCGTCGACTTCGCGAGCGAGATCATCTTCAAAGGCATCACCGTGTACGGCGTCATCGGCCGCAAGATGTACGAAACGTGGCATCAGATGCGGCGCTACCTCGGCGCCGGGCTCCTCGACCCGCGGCCGGTGATCACGCATCAGTTTCCCCTCGCAAAAATCGACGAGGCCCTCGCCGCCATCCGCTCGGGCGACGCGGGGAAGATCATCCTGGAGATCGCATGAGCTTCGCGCGCCGGCTCGAGACCGAGCTCGAGCAGTTCAAGCAGGACGGGGTGTACAAGCGGCTCAACTATCTGGAACAGCCGCAAGCCGCCAGAACCAGGATGGAAGGACGCGGGGAGGTCGTTATTCTCTCCTCGAACAACTATCTGGGTCTCTGCAACGAGCCGGACGTGGTCGCCGCTGGCAGGCACGCGCTCGACGAGTTCGGCGCCGGCACGGGCTCGGTCCGCTTCATCTGCGGCACCTTCACCATCCACCGCGAGCTCGAGCGCGCCCTCGCCGGGCTCGTGGGCTGCGCCTCCGCGCTCACCTACGTCAGCTGCTGGAATGCCAACGAGGGACTGTGTCCCACGCTCCTGGGCGAGCAGGACATCGTCATCTCCGACCAGTTGAACCACGCGTCCATCATCGATGCCGTCCGCCTCGCGAAGACGATCACCAAGTGCCAGACCGCGGTCTACCGGCACTCCGATATGGCGGATCTGGAAGACAAGCTGCGGGCGGCCCAGGGGGCGCGCCTCAAGCTGATCTTTACCGACGGCGTGTTCTCGATGGAGGGCGACATCGCCAGGCTCCCCGACATCGTCACCCTGGCCCGCCGCTACGAGGCCGTCGTCGCCGTGGACGACTCCCACGCGACGGGTGTGCTCGGCAAGCACGGCCGCGGCACGGCCGAGCACTACGGCATGGTGGGTGACGTCGACATCATCACGTCGACGCTCGGCAAGGCGCTGGGCGGCGCGGCGGGCGGGTTCACCGCCGGGCCGGCCCCGCTCGCCGACTATTTGACCCAGCGCTCCCGTCCCCAGCTGTTCTCCAACGCCTTGCCACCCACGGTGGCAGCGAGTTCCCTCGCGGCGGTGCGTCACCTCGAGCGACACCCGGAGCTGGTGACCCGGCTGCACGACAACGCGCGCTACTTTCGCGAACGGCTCATGGCGCTAGGGTTCAAGCCCCTCCCGGGCGAGACACCCATCGTCCCGGTCATCCTGGGCGAGACGGCCAAGGCGATCCGGATGAGCGAGCTGCTGTTGGACGAGGGAGTGTTCGTCACCGGGTTCGGGTATCCGGTCGTGCCGCAAGGCCATGCCCGCATCCGTTGCCAGCTCTCAGCTGCCCATACCAGAGACGACTTGGACTTCGCGCTGGCGGCGTTCCGGCGGGTCGGGGGCCAGCTCGGCTTGGTATAGCTGAATGGCGGGTCAACAGTTGACCCGCCGCGCGGTGCGCTAGGCCTCAGTTGTCGCGGTCGGGCTTACCCGGTATCGCGCACCTGGGTATTACCCGGTATCGCGCATTCGTAGGAAACTCCTATCTTGTGGTGCGCCCGCCTCACCACCCCCTCAAGGAGCTGTTCCTATGCGGGCGCTCACTGTCGTTGCAGTGCTCCTGGTCGGCGGGGCGCGGTGCCTCTGGGCACAGCACGCCGGCCAGGTCGAGATGGGCGGGTTCGCCAGCTACACGCGGTACGATAGCCGCTTCCAGCTCGGCAACCAGTTGGGCGCAGGTGCCCGGCTCGGGTACTTCCTGGGCGACCACTTCAGCCTCGAGGTCGACGGCTTGGTAGCCCAGCCGCGGTCCACGCTAAGCAGCGTGGGGACGACCACGGCCTCTTTCGCGAGCGCTAGTCTCGTCCTGAGCTCCGGCCCCCTCTACCTACTGGGTGGCTATTCCCGTTTGCACATAGGGCCCGGCACCCCCGATGCATCCGATCTGAACGCCCTCCACACCGGGCTGGGTGCACGGGCTTTCTTTCCCGGCAACCATGGGGCGCTGAGGTTCGAAGTCCGAGCCTACTACCGCGGCCCCGGGGCCAGCTTCAACAGCCAGGACGAAATCATCCACGTCACAGGGACTGTGGGGTTGGCCCTGTTCGTCGGTCCGGGGGGTGAGAAAAGCCGCGGCTACTAGAGACGCTCCCCACGTTTCGGGATAGTTTCGGTACTTAGCAGCCCGCGAACCGCCTCCACCTTCAAGTACTTTCAAGGGTCAGAGGCTTAAGCCGAAGGGGTATCGCGTTTTCCGGAAGAACTTCCTATTTTGGGGGTCGCTTTTCCGGTACGAACGCCGCCTCAGAGGAGTCGTCTCATGCGGGTAGCCACGGTCATAGGGGTTCTGGCACTGGGTGGGGCGGCCAGCCTGAGCGCCCAGCATGCCCACCAGTTCGAGATCGGCGGGTTCGCCTCCTACACCCGGTTTGACCGGGCCTTTCTGCTCGACAACACGATCGGCGGCGGCGGGCGGCTCGGCTTCTGGATCACCGACTGGCTGGGGATCGAGGGTGAGGGCCTGTATATGAAACCCCGGTCCACCGTCTCGGGAGGCGGCACCCTCCCGGTGTGGTTGGCCTCCGGGAACCTCGTGCTGAGCTTCGGCTCCGAGAAGAGCTTTTACTTGCTGGGCGGCTACTCGGCGATGGACTTCAACAGCTCCGCGACCGGCGGGTTCAGGGATGCGGGCGCTCACGGGGCCATCGGTGACCGGATTTTCATCTCCGACCGGGCCGCGCTCCGCCTGGAGGGGGGCGCCTACTACGCGCCCAACACGCAGCTGCCCACCGGCGCGAAGTGGGCCGGCCACATCGTCGGCTCGGCCGGGTTGTCGTTCTTCCTCGGCCCCGCGCGCCGCGAGGCGGTCTACCCGCCACTGCCGAAGGAGAAGCGCGACTCCATCGTCGCCGCCGGGGGCAAGCTCCCCGAAGCGCCGCGCCCGCGGGGCGGTCCAACGTACGAGCAGCGCGGCAGCGATTGGCAGCACAAGTGGTATTGGGGCGGCCAAGGTGGCCTCTTGGTGTTCCGGACCAACTTCGACAGCTATTCCTTCGAGCCGACGTTCGGCGGTCATTGGCTGATCACCGGGAGGCGCACCGCCCTGTACGCATCCTACGAGCAGTCGTTCTTCCTCTCGCCGCGCCACGTCACCTTCATCGAGCCCGACGGCACGGTGGAGCCGGGGAACGTCCAGTTCAACAACCTGCGGCGCATCATGGTGGGGGTGCTCGCCTTCCCCGCGCAGCTGCGGGTCGAGCCGTTCGCCGGCGGGGGGTTCGCGATCATGGAAGCCCTGAACGTCGAGGCTTCCTGCACCACCTGCACGACGGCGCAGTTCGCCGAGCTCCAGGACGCGGCGGATGCGGCCGCCACCAAGGCGTTCTTCTGGTGGATGGGTGGGATCGACATCAAGCAGGGCCGGCTCGCCCTGTTCGGCCACTACATCCTCACGTCTTCAGCGGCGAGCTTCCTGATCCAGGGCACGACGCACACGTTCCAGGGCGGCGTCCGCTATTCGTTCGGCAGTTCGAAAGAGGGCGTCACGGACCGGCAGTAAGCACGCGCAGGAAGTTCTCTCCCAGAATCTTGCGGACGTCTTCGTCCGAGTAGCCCCGGGCCCGCAGGGCCCGGACCACATCGGGCAAAGACGTCGCGTCTTTCATGGGCCGCGGCAGCACGCTGATCCCGTCGAAGTCGCTGCCCAGACCTACGTGGTCGATCCCCATCACCTGCACGGCGTGGTCGATGTGGTCCATCAGCCGATCGATCGTGGGCACGTCGAGACTCTCGGCGTGCTCCCCGACGAACTTGTCCACCTCGAACGCCGACTGGCCGGGGTGGCCGCGGTAGCGGGCGCAAATCGAGTCCGTCTCGGGCTTGAGACGGTGACGCAGCTCGTCGTACGCGTGCCAGAAATGCTCGTCGAGAAACACCGGATAGAAGTTGATGGCCACCACGCCGCCGTTCTTGGCGACCGCCTGGAGCTGCGCGTCCGAGAGATTGCGGGGATGATGCGCCAGCGCGCGGCAGGAGGAATGCGAGGCGATGACCGGACGGGTGGTCGTGGCGATCACGTCCCAGAACGTGGAGTCGGAAACGTGCGAGACGTCCACCAGCATGCCGAGCTCATTCATGCGCCGCACCACGCGGCGCCCGAACGCCGTCAGCCCGCCGTGGCGTTTGGGGTCCGTGGACGAGCCCGCCCAATCGTTGCCGTTGTTCCAGGTCAGCGTCATGTAGCGCACGCCCAGCGTGTACAGCGAGTCGAGCTTCGCGAGCGAGTTATCGATCGCGTGGCCGCCTTCGACCCCCATGAGCGCGGCGATGTGACCGCGCCCCACTGCCGCCCGGACCTGATCGGCGTTGGTCGCGAGCTCTACCTCAGGATTCGTATCGGCGAGCAGCCGGACGGCCCCGATGAGGTCCAGGGCTCGCTGGTAGGCGGCCCGCCCCGTATAGCGCGCGTCCACCCAGATCGAGAAGAACGCGGCGGTCAGCCCGCCTTCCTTCATCCGCGGCACGTCGATGTGCCCATCGGCGAGCCGGGCGGTGACGTCCGTCTTCATGTCCAGCATGCGCTGCGGAGTGTCGATATGGCCGTCGACGATGATCGGTTGCTGGAGCACGAGCAGGAGTCCTAGCGGGATGCCCATGGAGAGTCCTCGATCACGAATCGCAACGGCCAGTCGACCGCGTGCGTGATGCCGATTCGTGGTGTCACGACGATGGCCAGACGCTGGCGCGATGGCGAGCTGACGATCCTGATTCGTCCCCGCGTCAGGGAAAGACCATTTTCGCGGCCGCTCACGCCGAGGGCCTGGCATAGCTTGGCTGGGCCGGAGCAGAGCTCGCGGTCGGGCACACCGCGGCGGCGGCGGCGCATGATGGCCAGTCCGGTCAGAGGTTCCAGTGCCCGGATCAGCACGGCCGCCGGAAATCCTTCCCGCTCGGTGACCGCGTTTAGGCACCAATGCATGCCGTACGTGAAGTACACGTACGCGGTACCGGGAGGATCGAACAGCACGGCGTTGCGCCGGGTTTGGCGCGCGCGGTAGCCATGACATGCCGGGTCGTCGGGGCCCACGTAGGCTTCCGTCTCGACGATCCTTCCGGCGGTACGACGGCCACCGACGTCACTCACCAAAACCTGCCCCAAAAGCCTACGCGCGACCTGAGACGTCGGTCGCGCGTAGAACGACGCGGGCAGCGACTGCGCCGTCACGTGCCGCCCGTGAGCCCGCGCTTTACTCTGGACCAGAAGGATTCACCGCCGCCCGAGTCGTCCGGCTCGGTGGGCGCCGGCGGTTTGGGTGCCGGCGGAGGTTGTGGAGACGGCTCCACATGAGCCTCGACATCGCGGGAGTACAGGCGTTCGCGCTCCATACCACCTTCCCTCGCGCCTCCCCCTCCACCACCCCCGCCTCCCTGTCCCCGACCACGACCTCCGCGGCCGCGACCACCCCGGCGTCCCCGCCCGCCCCCGCGCTCGCCGCGCTCCGGCCGGTCGCCCTGGTCACCGCGGTCACCCCGAATCCCACTGCCCCCGCCCCCGCCCCCGCCACCCCGCCCACCGCGGCCACGGCCGCGACCGCCGCGCTCACGCTGCTCGCCGCTGTCGGCATACCGGTTGGGGCCTGATTGCGGCTGATCGTTCCCCGGGGATTCGACGCCACTCGACTTGGGCGGCAGCAGCTCGATGCGCGGCTTGAAGTTGGGGTCCGTCTCGACGACCCCGATCTTGGGGATGTCGGGCGGTGCGACGCGCGGGCCGCGCGATCCGCGACGGAAGCGCGTGCTGCGCGATGGGATGCCCCCACCGGGCTGCTGCGCTTGGGGCCGCATCGACGGCGGCGCCGACGACTCGGGCATCGGCGGATCGTTCGCCTCATCGGCGTCCGTGAGGGCAACGGGCTCGAGACGCGGGCGCGACGGTGCCGAGGGGGGGAGCGCCGCGGTGTCACGCAGCTTCACCGTGTACGCGCCGTCGTCTTCTTTCGCCAGATCGATCAGCTCGCGATCGTGCGCCTGGCGCAACAGCTTCTGGACCTGCGCCGGCTCGACCGGCTGGTCGTCGCCCTTGAGCTCGGCCATCGCCTCGCCGAGCTGCTCCGCGCTCACCGGGTGGGTGTCGCCACCCAGCCGGCCCAATGCCTGCTTGATCAACCCGAAGGCGCCGTCGAGCGAGAACGCGCTGCGGCGCTGTTCCGGCTCGGTCGCGGCTGGTTGTTCGACATCGGCCTCTGGGGCGCTACTCTCGCCTCCACGACCGCGCCGCCCCCGCCCGCGGCCCTCCCCGCGCTCGCGCGGCCGCTCGGGAACGGCGACGCCCGGCGGCTGCGCGGCGGCACCCGGCACGCCCGGGCCGAGGGCGATCTCATACTGCCCGTTGTCGAGCTTGGTGAGGTTGATGAGCCCTTTGTGTGCCGCTTCGATCACGAACTTCGAAAAGCGGGAGAACCCGACGTCTTTCTCGTTGAAGCCCGGGTCGATCTCCTGCATCACCTGTTTCAGGCGATCGGAGCGCATGACATCGTTGTGGGCCGTCATTTGCTTCACGGCCTCGACCACGAGGTCCCAGGGATCGTGGCGCTCGTGGGCCACCTCGGACTCCTTGGTGAGGCCGGCGAGCTCGTTGTAGGAGTAGTACTCGTCGCAGTTCTGGATCAGCAGGTCGCTCGACGATTCGCGGATGCCCACGCCGATCACGTACTTGCCGTATTCCTTGAGCTTCAGCACCAGCGACGAGAAGTCCGAGTCACCGGACAAGAGGATGAACGTGCCGATCTCGGGGCGGGTGAACACCAGCTCGAGCGCGTCGATGGCGAGCCGGATGTCGGTCGCGTTTTTCTTGTTCGAGCCGTACGCCGGCGCAAAGATCAGATCGATCGACGACTCGGAGAGCGGCACGATGTACTGCGGATAGCGGCGCCAGTCGGCGTAGGCCCGCTGCACGGCGACCTTCCCGCGGATGATGTCCGACTGCAGCAGCCGACGCAGCTCCGACTGGAGATCCGAGCGGATCCCCATGGTCACGTTGTCGAAGTCGATCAGCAGCGCAGCATTGGGCGCGTGGGCGGGAGGTTCCTTGTGGGGTCGGGCGAGATGGGCATGCGGCTGGGTCATCATGAGAGGGTCTCTAGCTCCAATTGACGGTGCAGGACGGTGGAGGTCGGTGGAGGGCGGTGGAGGTCGTCCAGATGCGGGACAACCTCCATCGCCCTCCACCGTCCTTCACCGCCCTCCACCGTCAGAGTGCGGTGGCCGCCGAGGTGCCCGGATCCGGGCGCCTCAGCGGAGGCGACAGATGTGTGGTGACGAATCGTGGTATGTGTCGCCGGTCAGGGTCACGCGCGGCCGGACTATGGTGGGGAGGGTCGTCAGCTCCACCGCGGCGCGCCTGCTGCGAGTCCCGACGATCGGCCGGGCTGGCCAGGCGCTGCCGGATTGACGTGACGCCGTCCCTAAACCGTGCCGCGCTATCAGTGCTTTGAAAATAAACAACTTGCAGTTCAGCCGCTACTGCCACGCAGGACTGGGGTTGACGCTCCCAGCCAGTTGTATCACTGTATTACTACAATGATACAGATATCCTGAACGTGTTCGAGCATTTGGATCCCCGCAGCCCCACGCCGCTGTACGCTCAGATCGCCAACCGCGTCAGGATCGCAATCGCCGCGGGCGAGCTGCGACCGGCCACCCCCCTCCCGTCCGTGCGGCAGCTTGCTGCTCAGGTGCGGGTCAACCCCGCGACGGTAGTGCAGGCATACCGCGACCTCGAGTCAGATGGATTCGTGGAGATGCGCCAGGGAGCCGGGACGTTCGTGCGTGAAGTCGCGCCGGACGTCCGGGCGCGCGAGCGCGCGCAGCAGGCCAGGACGCTGGTCCGCGAGATGCTCGCCCGAGCGGGACACGCCGGCGTGTCGCTGCTAGAGCTGCAGGCGGCGATCGCCGAGGAGATAGGAGTGGTGTCGCCATGAGCAACGCCGTCGAGATGCGCAACGTGCGCTACCGGGCGGGCAGGACGTTTGAGATCCCCGATCTCACGCTCCACGTCCCCACCGGTGCCATCTACGGTTTCCTCGGGCCCAACGGGTCGGGCAAGACCACCACCATGCGCCTCGTGCTCGGATTACTGCGGGCGCTGGCGGGCCAGATCATCGTGCTGGGCGAACCTAGTCCCGAGCGCGCGCCGGACATCCTGGGGCGCGTCGGCTACGTGCCGGAGCAGCCGCATCTCGACCCGACGCTGACGGTCCGCGAGACGCTGCGCTTTCAGGCGGCATTCTACACGACCTGGGACGCAACGCGAGCGCAGCAGCTGCTCCGCCAGTTCCAGCTGGACGAGGACGCGACCTTCGGTCGTTTGTCGAAGGGGCAGAAAGGGAAGCTCATGACCCTCCTCGCCCTGGCGCAGCGGCCGGAGCTCCTGGTGCTGGACGAGCCGACCGACGGGCTCGACCCGGTGGTTCGCCGGGACGTGCTATCCGCGCTGCTCGACTACGTGTCGCAGCGGCGAGCCACGGTGTTCATCTCCAGCCATCTGGTGCACGAGCTGGAGCGCATCTGCGACTGGATCGGCGTGATGGACAACGGCCGCCTGGTGACGGAGCTGCCCATGGAACGCTTCAAGAGCGGGATCAAGCGGCTGCGCGTGGCCGGCGCCCCGCGCAACATCGCCTTGCCGGCGAGCACCGCGAACGGGAATGCGGAAACGTGGGTGGTACGCGACTGGGAGGCGGAGATGGCGCCGTACTTCGAAACGATTGGCGCCGCGCTACACGAGGTGATCGATCTCGATCTCGAAGAAGGATTCGTGGAATTGCTGCGGGCCGCTCGCGGCCCGACCGCTTAGGAGTCCGCCATGTTTCGAACGCTGCTCTACACCCAGTGGAAGTGGTCACGCGTGATCGTGGTCCTCGGAACGGTCGCGGGGTTCACGTTACCGATTCTGTCGCTACAAGGCGCTGGCCGCGGCGATCGCAGTCCGCTGGACGCCGGAGAGCTGTTGGACGCCGTGCAGAAGTGGGGTGTGCTCTATCCCGTCCTCGCTGCCGCGCTTGGCCTGCTGGTGGCGCTGGCGACCTGGGCGCCCGACCACCGCGGGCGTCACGTGCACGCCCTGTCGCTCCCGGTGCCGCGCTGGCGTTACGTGTTGCTGCGCTTCCTCGGTGGAGCGACTCTGCTCGCGCCGCCGATACTCGCCGTGCTGGCAGGAGCCTTGGTCGCCACACGGACGGCGACGATCCCGGCTGGACTCCAGGGCTACCCCTTCGCGCTGGCTCTCCGATTCGCCCTCGCGGTGATCGTCGGGTACGCCGTCTTCTTCGCTGTCGCCGCTGGTACCGCGCGCACCGCCGGAATCGTGCTCGGCGTCATTGGCGCCGTGATCCTTGTTCACGTCATCGCGAGCGCGGCGAATGTCGATCTCGACCTGTTGGGCCGGCTGCAGGTCGCCGTGCTGAACTGGCCCGGACCGCTGGCCATCTTCACCGGTCGCTGGATGCTGATCGATGTATAGGACGTGCGCAGTGGCGTTGCTGCTCCTCGCAGCCAGCGTAACCACGGGCCACAGTCAGGCCCTCGAGCGGCTGCGCGCCCCGGCCGACACCCTCAGTCCCGCACAGGAGCTCGCACGACTGCAGGCGCGCGCCGACAGCCTGGCGCTCGAGTGGCAGCGCGCGAGCGCGCTCGCCGACATGGTAGACAGCCTGCGGCACGCACCGGCACTGTCCGGGTGGGACACGATCCGGGTGGGCGCCTTGCGGATCATCTCCAACCGTTCTCCCCTGCCGCTGCGCGATGCCGCGACCCGCGCCTGGCCCGTGATCGATAGTCTGTACGGACCGGACGCGAGCCAACTGGCGCGTCAGCCCATCCTGGTCGCCGCATACGACCCCGACACGACGGCCCCGGCGTCCCGCGGCACGCTCCAGGTGCCATGGGACCTGGATGTCACATCGCTGACGCTCGTCCTGCTCGGCAACATTCAGATCGGACCAGCAGATACCGCGCTGCGCAACTGGCTGAGTGGAACGGTGCGACCGGGGTTGCTCCTCGAGCGGCAACGTGCCGCCGTTTACCTGCAGCTCGTGACGGCGCCCTCAGAAGTCGCACGGCGCTGCTTCTCGGGAGGAATCGCGAGCTGCCGCGACGCCCTGGGGCTGATGAGCGCGCCGGACCCGGTGTCGCGGTGGTATCCCAGCCCCGCCGAGCGCCGGGCGCTTGTCGCGCGGACATTTCCTGCTTTCGTCATCGGGCCCGAGCGCTCCAGGCTGCAGCGGTGTCTGGGTGGAGATGATGGCGCCTGCGCGGAGATGCTGCGCGCGCTCTCTCTCGAGGCCCTGCCGAAACCGCTCAAAAACGATGCGCGTGAGACGCTGCTTCACTTGGCATTGCAGGTCGGCGGCCGCGCTGCCTATCACCGGCTGATGGCGGCCGTCGACCGGCCGATGGCCGAGCGACTGACGGTGGCCGCCGGAATCAGCGTAGACTCGCTGGTCACTCGGTGGCGCGCCGCGGTCCTCGCTGCGCGGCCCGTGCCGCTGACTCTGCCACCTTTGGGCGTGGGGATCTCACTGGGCTGGGTGCTCTGCTTCGCCCTGTGCGCACTGCGGAGCTCGCGATGGCGCGTGAGCTGAGGTGGTGGATCGCGGCGCCGCTCGTGGCGTGCCTCGCCGTCACGCTCGCCTACGTGCCACCGCGCGGCGGGGTGAAGGTACCCGGAGGGACCTCATTCAGCCCAGTCTCCGACAACGGGAAGGTCGCGCGCCGTCGGGCTCAGGAGCTGGCCGGCCAATGGCGCGCGGTCGAACTGCAGCTCGACCTGCTACATTTTCGTGGGCCGGTCGAAACGACCGTCACCCGTCACCCGGCCGCAGGGCCTACACTATTAGTCAGCGCGCCTCACCCGATTCCCGAAATCGCCAGGCAGCGTTACGAGGCAACGCTCGACTCCGTTTGGCACGACCTCGGACTCAGCGTGACCAAGGTATCGGTCGCGGTGATACTGGAGTTAAGGGAGACCAGCACCCCACTGGGCGCGCAACCGACGCCGGCGATCGGCGCCCGCGCTTACCTCCTGCCCAATGCGGCCGATCCCGCCACCTGCCTCGTGCTGTTGCGCTCCCCCTACCGGATGGCGACAAGTCCCCCGATGCCTCGGGAGGCAGAGCAGATCAGGCGCGGGTTGAGATACAGCCTCGGACCGTGCGCGTTCTATGGGGCGTTCGGGGTTCCCTCGAAGCCAGTGAGACAGTGGCTGGGCCGCCGGAGCTACGACCTGGCCATCGATCCCGACTGGACCGAAGCCGGCGGCTCAACTCAAAACGTTTGGCTGAAGTGGTTGCACGACTCCACTACGAACCGGTGGCGATGGTCGTCCCTCTACAGTGGATTCCCGTGGTCCATGTCCGCCACCACGCTCGGGTGCCTGGGCGGCCGACCACGTGCGTGTCGCGATGCCGTCATCGAAGGAGCGGCGTACTCGACTCAAGAGTCCATCGCGCGGTTCGTCACTCCTTCAGATTGGTGGTGGCGCCGCATGCGACTGGTCGATGGCGATCGGTATCTGGCGGACGTCGCGCGCGCCGTGGGGCCTGAGCGCTTCCTGCAGTTCTGGACCTCCGAAGACCCGGTCGATACCGCGCTCTCCGCCGCGCTCAAGATGCCGGTGGGCGAGTGGACAGTGCGCTGGCAACAACAGTTTGTGCCGAGACTTCCACTCGGCGCGGCCGCGCCGCTCACGGCCAGCGCCCTCGGTTGCCTCCTGGCAGTGGCCGCCGTCGCAAGCACGGCGGTGAGTGCCCGGCGGCGGCAAGCTCGATGAGGCCGCGACACATCGCCGCCGCACTGGTGGCATGCACCGCCTTCAGCGCAGCCTACGCTCAAGACCGTCCCTGGGAGCGACAGGTGCGGGATAACCTGAACAAGGCCGCCAGTTCGCTGGCCGATCGGGGCTTCAGAAACACCGGCCCGACCAGCGTCGGACCGCTGCTCGCTCAGGAGTCGGATTCTTACGCTGTCACGCTCCGGGCGGGACGCTCGTACGCCGTGATCGGTGTGTGCGATGACGATTGCGCGGTGCTGGACGTGGACCTGTACGGAGGCGGCGATACTCAGCTGGCGGCGGAACGAGGCACCAATGTCCCCATCATCAGGGTGACGCCGCTCAAGACGCAGCGGTATCGCGTGAAGGTTGTCATGGACGCGTGTCGCATGAATCCCTGCTGGTATGGAGTGGCCGTCCTGGAAGACGTCACTCCCCCAGCACCTTGATGATCACCCGCTTCTTGCGCTGCCCGTCCCACTCCCCGTAGAACACTCGCTGCCACGGCCCCAGATCGAGCTTGCCGCTCGTGATGGGCACGATCACCTCGTGCCCGATCGTGAGACTCCGCAAGTGCGCCGCCGCGTTGTCTTCGCCCGTTTCATTATGGCGATAGCGCTTCGGGTCCCACGGCGCCACAGTCGTGTCCAGCCATTTGAGGATGTCCGCCCACAGTCCCGACTCGTGATCGTTCACGAACACCGAGGCCGTAATGTGCATGGCGCTCACCAGGACGAACCCCTCCTTCACGCCACTCGCCGCCACCTGCTCGGCGACCTGCTCGGTGACGTCGAGGATTTCCTGGCGGGATTTCGTGTTGAACCAGAGGTAGTGGGTGTGGGATTTCATGGGCCTCCTGAGGCTGTGTCGAATTGTCACACGGATGCCGATTCCCTAGATTGCCCCGTCAAATATGGCTCTCCCGTTCCGCCAGCGGATTTTCGTAGTCCTCGGGGCCCTCACGGCCGTGCCCACGGCGCTCGCCGTGGTGGGGTGGGCGCTAGCGGTGCGCACGGTCGCGCCATCGGCGGGAGCGCGGGTGGCGTTGGAGGAGGTGGCGGCGTCGGCGCGACAGATGGTGGAACGCATGGATACCACCCACTTGAGCGCCCCGGAGCGCGCCGCGCTGCACGCCCACCTGGACCGGCTCTCGACCTCCGTCACCCTGGCCCGCCGCGCCGAGACGTACCTGCGGTATTACGCCGGCGGATTCGCGCTGGTGGTGATCGTCTTCGGCGGTCTGGCGCTCACGGCGGCAGTACGTCTCGCCGGCCATCTGTCGCGCCAGCTGTCGCGTCCGATCGACGAGCTGGTCGGCTGGACCCGACTCATCCGGCGCCGCATGCCGCTGCCTGCCGGCCCGCCGACTCGCGGCGCGCCCGAGTTCGAGGCGCTGCGCCAGGCGCTGCGCGAGCTGGCGACGGCGCTGGACGCGGCGCGCGAGCGCGAACTCGAGGCCGAGCGGCTGCGCGCCTTCCGCGAGGTAGCGCGACGCGTCGCGCACGAAATCAAGAATCCGCTCACGGCCATGCGCATCGCGGTCGATCAGATACGGCGGACAGGCGGACCGGCCGACGGGCGGTCGGCGGTGGCGGTGGAGGTAATGGAGTCCGAGACCGAACGGCTCGAGCAGCTGGCGAAGGAGTTCGCCGAGTTCGGCCGCATGCCAGAGGGGCCGAAGAGCGAAGTGGATCTCGTCGATCTGCTGATGGATCTCGGCAAGAGCGCCGTTCCGCCTGAGGTCAGCGTCGCGGTCAAAGCCAATGGCGAGCCGTGTCGGCTCCTGGGTTACTACGATCCGTTGCGACGGGCGTTCGCAAATCTGCTGCGCAACGCGTCCGAGGCGATGAACGGACAGGGAGCGATCGACATCGCCGTCACGCGAGACGGCGGCGGCGTGGTGGTGACGATCGCCGACCACGGGCCCGGCGTGCCCGACGAGCTGCGGCAGCGGGTGTTCGAGCCATACTTCACCACCAAGCGCGACGGCACGGGACTGGGCCTCGCGCTGGTCCGCCAGACGATCGAGGCGCATCACGGGACCATCAGTGTCACGAACGCCCCGGGCGGCGGCGCCACGTTTTCGATCGTGCTCTCCACGGCATGAGCCCGCGCGTGCTGCTCGTCGACGACGAGACGAACATCCGGAAGATGATCGGCGCGCTGCTGCAATCCGAGGGGTTCGAGACGGCGGAGGCCGCGAACGGCGGCGCCGCGCTCACGGTGGTCGAGCGGGAGGCCCCGGATGCGATCCTGCTCGACCTGATGATGCCGGGCGGACCCGACGGGATCGCGACGCTCGAGCAGCTGAAGCGGCTCGCCCCGCACGTGCCGGTCGTGATGATGAGCGGGAAAGCGGGCCTCGCCGACGCGGTGCGAGCGACCCAGCTCGGCGCATTTCAGTTTCTCGAGAAGCCGCTCACCCCCGAGGGCCTGGTCACCACGCTGCGGGCGGCGCTCGCGCTGTCGCGCACGCTCGCCGAGAACCGCCGGCTGCACGAGGCCCTGGGCCACGCCGACCCGCTGGTGGGCACGAGCCAGGCCATGAACGACCTGCGTGCGCTGATCACGCGCGTGGCGCCGACCGAAGCGCGCGTGTTGATCACCGGCGAATCGGGCACCGGCAAGGAGCTGGTGGCGTCGGCCATCCACCGCCAGAGCGCCCGCGCCGCACGCCCGTTCGTGTGCGTGAACAGCGCGGCGATCCCGAGGGATCTGGTGGAGTCGGAGATGTTCGGGCACGAGCGCGGGGCCTTCACCGGCGCCGCCGAACGGCGTGTGGGCCGTTTCGAGCTGGCCGACGGCGGCACGCTGTTCCTCGACGAGGTGGGCGACTTGAGCCTCGACGCGCAGGCCAAGCTGCTGCGGGCGCTCGAGGGCGGCGTGATCGAGCGGTTGGGCGGCGAAAAGCCCATCACCGTCGACGTGCGGGTGATCGCCGCGACCAACAAGGACCTCGTGAAGGCCTCGAGCCCGGGCCAGTTCCGCGAGGCTCTGCTGTTCCGCCTCAACGTCTTCCCGATTCACATTGCGCCGCTGCGCGAGCGTCCCGACGACGTCGCGCCGCTGGTCCGGCACTTCGCCGCGCGCCAGGCGGCCCGGCTGGGCCGGCCCGTGGAGATCGACGCGGGCGCCCTCCAGCTGCTCACCGCGTATGCCTGGCCCGGCAATGTGCGCGAGCTGGCCAACCTCGTGGAGCGCCTCGCCATCCTCGCGGGGGAGAGCGTGAGCGCCGGTGATGTCGCACGGGTGCTGCCCCACGACGGCACACCCGCTCCCGTGTCGTCCGAGGCCTGGAGCGATATCGCGCTGTCGGACGCGCTCGATGGCTACGAGCGGACGCTGATCGCGCGGGCGCTGTCGGCGGCTCGCGGCAACGTGGCCGAGGCGGCCCGCCGTCTCACCACCGATCGCGCCAACCTGTACCGCCGCATGCGCCGGCTGGGGCTCGAGCCGCCGCGCACCGGAGGCGAGTGATTCCCGCCGTGCGGGCCCTCGCCCTCGCCGGGCTGGCGCTGCTCGGCGCCGCCGTCGCCGCGGCCCAGGACACGGCCATCGTGATCCAGCCGGAGAGCGCGGGCGTGATGGTCCAACCGCCCGAGCTGCCGCACGCGGTCGCGGAGGATGCCGTGAACCGCTACAACGCCGCCACCACGACGCGCCTCGTGGGCCGCTCGACCCTGCCCGCGGGGAACAGCTGGCACGGCGACGTCGCTATTCGCGGCGGGCCGGTGACGGTGGGCGGCCGCATCGAGGGCACGCTGCTCGTGATCAACGGCGACGCGCTGCTGCAGAGCGAGGCCGTGATCACCGGCGACCTGATCGTCATCGGGGGTACGGTGGCGCGCGCGCAGGGAGCGACCGTGTCGGGCGAGGTGCGCGTGTACCAGGAGCCGCTCGCCTACCGGGCCAAGGGGGGGGCCAGGGGGGGGGCCGACGAGATCGCCCTGGTACCTCCCGACGTGCGCCGCTGGTTCCGCAACCTGGGCGTCGAGAAGTCATGGGGGACCGCCGACTCGCGCTCCTCGCTCACGCTCGCCACCGGCGGCACGTTCAACCGGGTGGAAGGACTGCCCGTGGTGTTCGGGCCGCTGTTCGACTGGAAGCTGCATCTCAATTTGCGGCTGCGGGTGGACGCGCTCGGCGTGTTCCGCACGGCCGGCGATTTCACCGACAAACGCAGCGACCTGGGCTACATCCTGCGCTCAGAGCTGCGCTCGGGTGAAGTGCCATCGTACGGCATACAGTTCCGCGCGTTCGATGTCGTGGCCCCGGTGGAGGACTGGGGGCTGCGCAACGCCGAGGTGGGGTGGTCGGCGTTCCTGTTCCAGCGGGACTATCGCGACTACTACCTGAGCAAGGGGTTCGCAGCGCGCGCGTTCGTGCGGCCCGAGCGCGCGTTACTGGTCGACGTCGAGCTGCGGCACGACTGGCAGACGAGCGTAGCGGCGCGCGACCCGTGGACCGTGTTCCGTAACGAGGAGAGGTGGCGTCCCAATCCACCGATCGACGACGGGCACTACACCACGCTGGGTACTGAGGTCACGTTCGACACACGCAACGATCGCACCGACCCCACGGCGGGCTGGCTCTTGTACGCCCGCCTCGACCACTCCCGCTCCGAAGATGTCACCCCGCAAACCGGTGTCCCCAGCTCCGTGCGAGGCGTGATCCCCACCGACGGGTCGTACGGGTTCAGTCAGCTGTTCTTTGACCTGCGACGCTACACCCGCGTGAGTCCCTCGGGTCGCGTCAACCTGCGGCTGCTGGCGGGCGGATGGATCGGGGGCGATCCCCTGCCGCTGCAGCAACGCCTCTCGATTGGCGGTCCCGATCCGCTCGCGGGATACGGGTTCCGCCACAGCGCGTGCAACGACGACGTCGTCGACCCGGTGTTCCGGGGCACGGAGGTGGCCGCCTGCGACCGCGTGATCCTCGCGCAGGCGGAGTACCGGGGCCACATCTCGCTGCACTGGTCGTACGGCTCGTCGGCGCCAGAGGACGAAGAGGTGAAGTCACTGCTGACACTCCGTGGCCTCGACATCGTGGTGCTGGGGGACGCGGGCCAGGCCTGGCTCGTGGGCAACGGGCCGGGTCGCCTGCCCTCTGACCGCCTGCCCACTCTGGGCAGCTGGCTCGCCGACCTCGGCTTGGGCGTCGATTGGGGCGGATTGGGGCTGTACGTGTCCAAAGCGGTGACCGCGGGCGAGCCCCTGCGATTCACGTTACGACTCGACCACCGCTTTTGAGGTGAGGTCTGGTCTCGCGTGGCTCGCACTGCTTGGCGCCGCGGCCGCGGTCTCCCCGGCCGGTGCACAGGCACCGGGCCTCACTGTCATCCACCAGAACGGCGTCGCCCGCGTGCAGGCAACGGCGCTCCTCAACGACGGCAAGTTCGTCAGCCTGATGCGCTCGGGGTTCCCGTTACGGCTGCACTATCGCCTTGAGCTGTGGCGGTCGCGTTCGGGGTGGTTCGACCAGTTTCTGACCGAGGTCCCGTGGGATGCCGTCGCCCGCCACGACCCGCTCGCCGACGACTTCGTGCTGATCCGCAGCGAAATCCGGCGCGTGGCGCGCTACGGCACGGCGGACGAGTTAGAGCGGGCGCTCGAGATACCCTACCGAGTGCCCCTCAAACCCAAAGGCACGGGCAACTTCTACTACCTGTGCCGGCTGGAAGTGACGACCCTCAATGACACCGATCTGGAAGAGCTGACGCGCTGGCTGAAAGGCGATGCGGGTCCAGCAGTCTCGGGGGGCGGCGATGTGGGCGATGCGCTGTCGCGGGGCCTGCAGCGAATGCTGGTGCGGATCGCGGGCCTGCCGCGGCTGACGCTGGAAGCCCGCTCGGAGACGATAAACCAGCAGTGAGCGCTTAGAGGGCTTCCAGCGCCGCCAGGACCTCGCTCCCGTAGAACAGCCGGATGTACTTCGATTGGATGGTCGTGAGCCGGCGCACTGCCCAGGCCAGGTGCACGAAGTGCGGCTCCACCGGTGGGCGCAGCGGGTGCATCCCTGCTTCCTCGGGCAAGAGGTTGCCCTTGCGCGTGTTGCAGGAGCTGCACGCCGTCAGCACGTTCGTCCAGGCGTTCGTCCCCCCGCGCGACAACGGCACCAGGTGGTCTCGCGTGAGGCACTCGCGGTGGCGCAGCTCCGGCTGGCTGCGTCCGCAGAACTGGCAGCGGTAGTTGTCGCGGGCGAACAGGAACGTGTTGGTGACTTGGCGGCGGAACCGGCGTGGGACATGCACGAACTTCACCAGCCGGATCACCGCGGGCCGGGGGATCGCCAGGCGCTCGCTGTGCACGACGGGGCCTTCGGCCTCGACGATCTCTGCCTTGTGGTCGATCACGAGCCGTAACGCCCGCCGCACGGGCACCATGGTCAGCGGCTCGAACGACGCGTTGAGCGCGAGGCAGCGCACACACTCCCCCAGGGAAGAAAAGCGGCCGTCCCCTGACCCAAGCGGGACGGCCACGTATGCTACACAACCGGCTAACGCTCGGCAAGACCTTGGGTTAAGTCCCTCCCGCGGCGCTGAATGCGAGCTGTAACGCTGCCAGCTGATCGTGCACCGAGTCGCGCGAGGCCCCGCCGGGGGTACTTCGACCTTCGATCGAGTCCTCCCACGTGCCCAACTGACGCAGGGCAGCGCCGAGCGCGGGGTGGATCTCGGCCGCGGCCCGCTCGGGCACCTCGTCGAGGGGGAGGCCCGCTTGCTCGGCGGCGCGCACGAGGCGTCCCACCAGCCCATGGCTCTCCCGGAATGGCACGCCCGCCTGCACCAGCCAGTCGGCTAGATCCGTGGCCCGGAGCGACGCGTCGAGCGCGCCCCGCATGCGCTCGGGGTCGATCGTCAGCGTCGCGACGGCACCGGTCACGGCCGGCAGGACGAGCACCAGCGTGTCGAAGGCATCGAACAGCAGCGCCTTGTCTTCCTGAAGGTCTTTGCTGTAGCCGGCCGGAAGACCCTTGAGCGTCGTCAGCAGCGCCACCAGGTCGCCGAGCACGCGGCCCGACTTGGCACGGGCGAGCTCTAATACGTCCGGATTGCGCTTCTGCGGCAACAGGCTCGACCCGGTGCTGAAGTCGTCCGATAGTCGGACGAACCCGAACTCGGCGCTCGAGTAGAGCACCAGCTCGGCCGCGAGGCGCGACAGGTGCACGCCCAGGAGCGAGAGCGCGAACACTACTTCGGCGACGAAGTCGCGGTCGCCGGTCGCGTCGAGCGCGTTGGGGGACACGGTGCGGAACCCCAGTGCTTCTTTCAGAAGCACCCGGTCCACCGCGAACCCCGACCCGGCGAGCGCGCCCGACCCGAGCGGCAGCTCCGCGACCCGGCGCCGCACGTCCGCGAGACGGTCGCGGTCGCGCACCAGTGGCCAGGCGTGAGCCAGCAGCACGTAGGCCCAGCGCACCGGTTGAGCGCGCTGGCCGTGGGTGTAGCCGGGAAGGATCGCGTCCACTCCCTCTTGCGCCTGCGCCAGCAGCGCGCGCCCCAGGCCTGCGATATCGGCGTCGAGCCGGTCGAGCGCGGCGAGCGTCCAGAGCCGGAGATCGGTGGCGACCTGATCGTTGCGCGAGCGGCCGGTGTGGAGCTTGCCCGCGACCGCGCCCACCTCGTCGTACAACAGCCGCTCGACGAGCGTGTGGACGTCCTCATCGGGCGCGCCCACGGCGGCCCCATCCGCGAGTCGCTCGGCGACCCGATCCAGGCCGTCGAGCAGCTGTGTCTCCTCGTCGGCTGTGACGACGCCCACACGACCGAGGGCGTGCACCCAGGCCTTACTCGCGGTCACGTCCTGGGGCCAAAGCCGATGGTCGACGGGGAGGCTGCGATTGAGCGCGTCGAGCGCTTCGCTCAGTCCAACCGTGAAGCGGCCTCCCCACATCTGGTGCGGGGAGGCGGGAGACGGCGCAGGCTCGGCGGGGGGTTTAGGGGAGCTGGCCATCAGTCCGCCGCCGCGCCGACTTCACCCTGGCGCGCCGCCTCGAGGCCGGCACCGATCTTGATCGACAGGCCGTAGAGATGGATGAAGCCCGCGGCGTCGTGCTGATCGTACACGTTGTCCTTGCCGAACGTGGCGTACGAGGGCTGATACAGCGCGTACGGACTCTCGCGGCCCGCCACCGACAGCCCGCCCTTGTAGAGCTTGAGGCGCACGGTGCCGGTCACGCGCTTCTGGGTGGCGGCGACGGCGCCATCGAGCGCCTCGCGCTCCGGCGTCCACCAGCGCCCGTCGTACACCAGGTCGGCGTAGCGCAGCGCCAGCTCGTCCTTGAGCCGGAGCGTGCGGCGATCGAGCACGAGCTGCTCGAGCTCGCGGTGCGCCACGTGCAGCAACGTGCCGCCGGGCGTCTCGTACACGCCACGGGATTTCATGCCCACGAGGCGATCTTCGACCACGTCGGCCCGGCCGACCCCGTGCTCGCCCGCCACGGCGTTGAGCGTCTCGAGCAGCTCGACGGGGCCGAGCGGTACGTGATCTACCGAGACGGGGGTTCCCTCCTCGAAGCCCACCTGGACCACGGCCGGCAGCTCGGGGGCCTCGAGCGGGTCGCGTGTCATGACGAAGATGTGTTCGGGGGGTTGTTTGGAGGGGTCTTCCAGGATGCCGCCCTCATGCGAGCAGTGCCACAGATTGCGGTCGGTGGAATACGGCTTCTCGAGCGTGGCCTGGACCGGAATGCCCTTCGCCTTGACGTAGGCGATCAAGTCTTCCCGCCCCTGGAACTGCCACTCGCGCCACGGCGCGATGACCTGGAGGTCGGGCGCGAGCGCGGCGTAGGTGAGCTCGAAACGGACTTGATCGTTGCCCTTGCCGGTGCAGCCGTGCGCCAGGGCCTGGGCGCCGGCGCGCTGCGCCAGCGCGACCTGATGCGCGGCCATCACGGGGCGCGCCATACCCGTGCCGAGCAGATAGGTGCGGGCGTAGACGGCGCCGGCGCGCAACGTGGGGAACACGAAGTCGCGGATGAATTCCTCGCGCAGATCCTCGACCACGCAATCGACCGCGCCGGAGCGCTTGGCCTTCTCGACCAGGCCGCCGAGCTCGCCCGAGCCCTGGCCCACGTCCGCCGCGAAGCACAGCACCCTGGCGTCGTACCGCTCGCGCAGCCAGGGAACGATCGCCGAGGTGTCGAGTCCGCCCGAGTATGCCAGGACGACCAACGGCCCCATGAGAGCGCTCCTTATAGTTTATGCAAGGTAGTGCATAAACATACACTTCCGTGCGGGGCTGTCAACCTGGCGGCCGGGGCGCCGAAGGTCGATCTTCTCCGCTCCCCTGCCGCGAGGTACGCATGAACCGGCGCGAGCTGTGCCGCGCACTGGGCGCCGCGGTGGTGAGCCCCGCGTTGTCGCGGCTGCCAGCCGACGAGCTGTGGGCGGCCGGCCGGCGCGCCCATCGCACTGTCCGCCCGCGGGCCTTCTCGGCGCTCGACCCGCATCAGGCGGAGACGGTCGCGGTCCTGGTCGACAGGATCATTCCCGACACCGACACACCGGGCGCGCGCGCGGCGGGAGTTCCCCAGTTCATCGACCTGCTGCTCACCGAATGGGTGTCCGACACCGAGCGCACGCAGTTCATGGCCGGCCTCGCGGACGTGGACACCCGCAGCCGCAAGGCATTCGGGGCGGACTTCGTGGCGGGCAGCGAGACACAACGGGTCGACCTGCTCCGCGCGCTCGACGCCGAGCCGCCGGCGGCGCCCCAGGGCGACGCTGCCGGCTCCATGCCGCCGTTCTTTCAGTCCCTGAAATGGGTCACCGCGTTCGGCTACTTCACCTCCGAAGTGGGCGCGACGCGGGAGCTCAAGTTCGAGGCGGTGCCGGGCTCGTTCGACGCCTGTACGAACCTGGGGGCGGCGCGCGCGGCGCCGGGTGACTTCTGATGGCGCCCCAATCCTTCGACGCGATCGTGGTCGGCTCCGGGATGAGCGGCGGCTGGGCCGCCAAGGAGCTGTGCGAGCGCGGGCTGCGGACGCTGGTGCTCGAGGCGGGCCGGCCGATCGACCCGGCGCGCGATTACGTGGAGCACGTGCCACCGTGGGAGATGAAGTTCCGCGGCCTGGGTGACCGCAAGGCGCTCGAGCGGGATCAGTTCATCCAGCGGCACTGCTACGCCTGCAACGAGTACAGTGGCAAGTTCTTCGTGAACGACCACGACAATCCGTACAGCTTCGATCCTGCCAAACCATTCCACTGGATCCGCGGGCGGCAGGTGGGCGGCCGGTCCATCATGTGGGGGCGCCAGGTGTATCGCTGGAGCGACCTCGACTTCGAGGCCAACGCGCGCGACGGCTTCGGCGTGGACTGGCCGATTCGCTACGCCGACATCGCGCCGTGGTACGACCACGTCGAACGGTTCATCGGGATCAGCGGTGAGAAGCTCGGGCTGCCCCAGCTGCCCGACGGTCAGTTCCTCCCTCCCATGGCGATGACCTGCGCCGAAGAAGTGGTCCGGGACGGGATCGCGAAGCGCTTCGCCGGCGAGCGGGTGCTCACGATCGGCCGGGTCGCCATCCTCACCGAGGCGCACGGCGGCCGGGCGGCGTGTCATTACTGCGGCCCGTGCGAGCGCGGCTGTATTACCCGATCGTACTTCAGCAGCGTCGGGGTGACGTTGCCCGCAGCGCAGGCGACCGGCCGGCTGACGCTGCGCCCCTACAGCGTGGTGCACAGCGTCATCTACGACGAGCGGCGCGACCGCGCCAGCGGCGTGCGCGTGATCGACGCGCAGACTAAGGAGCCACTCGAGTTCACCGCGCGCCTCGTGTTCCTGTGCGCCTCGGCGCTCGAGTCGGCGCGCATTCTCCTCAACTCGAAGACGCCACGCTTCACTACCGGGCTCGCGAACTCGAGCGGCCAGGTGGGTCGCAACCTGATGGACCACACGATGGGCGGCGGGGCGCGCGGCACGGTACCCGGCATGGAGGACAAGACGGTCCACGGCCGGCGCCCCAACGGCGTCTACGTTCCCCGGTTCCGCAACGTCGGCACCAAGCACCCCGACTTCCTGCGTGGCTACGGCTTCCAGGCAGGCGCGGGCCGCGAGGACTGGCGGCGCGGCCCGGTGCCGGGGTTCGGACGGGAGTTCAAGGCAACGCTGCTCAAGCCCGGCCCCTGGGGATTCTCGCTGTACGGCTTCGGCGAGTGCCTGCCCCGCCCCACGAACTATGTGGAGCTCGACCCGACGCTGGTCGACGCGTGGGGCGTTCCGGCATTGCGGATACACTGCGAGTGGAGCGACAACGAGCGCAAGCTGCTGAAGGACATGTCCGTGACCGCCGCCGAATTGCTCGAGGCGGGTGGCGTGAAAGACATCCAGCCGTTCGTGGACGACAATCCGCCCGGTCTGACGATTCACGAGATGGGCACGGCGCGGATGGGGCGGGACCCCAAGACCTCGGTCCTCAACGCGCACAACCAGTCGCACGACGTCAAGAATCTGTTCATCACCGACGGCGCGTGCATGGCGTCGTCGGCTTGTCAAAACCCGTCGATCACCTACATGGCGCTCACGGCGCGCGCCGCGGCGTACGCCGTGGACCAGCTCAAGCGGAGGGAACTCTGATGGATCGCCGCAGCTTCGTCGCTACGACCTCGGCCGTGCTGGTGGGCGCACGGCGTTCCTGGGATCGCACCCCCATGCACCACATCGAGCACGTCGGGCTGCAGCTGTACACGGTGCGCGACGAGATGAAGAAAGACGTCGCGGGCACCATCGCTCGTGTAGCGGCGAGCGGCTACACCGAGGTCGAGTTCGCGGGCTACTTCGACAAGACGCCGGCCGAGATCCGCGCCCTGCTCGATCACCACGGTCTGACCGCTCCATCGGCGCACGTCGCTGCCATCGCGCCGGATGACTGGAAGAAGGCGCTCGACGCGGCGCACGTGATCGGCCACAGCTATATCGTGTTTCCCTGGATCCCGGTGGAGCAGCGTACCGGACTCGATGCCTACAAGAAGTTCGCCGCGGAGTTCAACCGCGCGGCGGAACAGGCCAAGGCGGCGGGGCTGCAGTTCGCGTATCACAACCACGACTTCGAGTTCGCACCGATCGACGGCAAGCTGCCGTACGACGTGCTGCTCGCGGAGACCGATCCCAAGCTGGTCCAGATGGAGATGGATCTGTACTGGATCACGAAGGGCGGGCAGGACCCGCTGGCGTACTTCGCGCGCTGGCCCGGCCGGTTCCCGATGGTGCACGTGAAGGATTCGATGGGACCGCCCGACAACAAGATGGCCGACGTAGGCGCCGGGAAGATCGACTGGAAGCGCATCTTCGGGAAGGAAGACCAGGCGGGGATCAAGCATTTCTTCGTGGAGCACGACCAGCCGGCCGACCCGTTCGCGTCGATCCGGGCGAGCTGCGATTACTTGAAGAAGCTGGAGTTCTAAGAGAAAATGCGGCGGTCAGGCGGACGGGCGGACGGGCGGACCGTGAGTCGGCGGGAAGCGTTGGTCGCATCGGCGGGCGCGCTGGCGGGCCTGGCGATCGGCGGCACATCGGCCACCTCGGTTCCTGTCCGCCCGTCCGCCCGTCCGCCGGTCCGCCTAAA
>CBFHAJ010000040.1:0-24808 GCA_965653495.1 uncultured bacterium
AGCGCCGCCCCGAATAAATCGGGCCGCTGTGTCATCGCCGCGCCCACCAGCAACCCGCCGTTCGACCCGCCCGCGATCGCCAGCTTTGGCGTGGAGGTGTATCCCTGGGCGATCAAGTACTCCGCCGCCGCTAGAAAATCGTCGAACACGTTCTGCTTGCGATCGAGCATGCCCGCCTGATGCCATTCCTCGCCGTACTCACCGCCGCCCCGCAGGTTCGGCACCGCATACACGCCGCCCATCTCGAGCCAGACGAGCATCGCGACCGAGAAGCTCGGGGTGAGGCTGATGTCGAATCCGCCGTAGCCGTACAGGTACGTCGGATGCGAGCCGTCGAGCGCGATCCCCTTGCGCTGGGTGATGAACATCGGGACGCGCGTCCCGTCCTTGCTCGTGTAGAACACCTGCTTGGTCTCGTACTGGGACGGATCAAAATCGATGACCGGAGCCTTGAAGACGCTGGTCGCCCCGGTCGCGAAATCGTACCGAAAGATCGTCGTCGGATAGAGAAACGACGTGAACGCGTAGAACATCTCGGCATCGCGCCGCTCGCCGCTGATGGAGGTCACCGTGCCGAGCGTGGGGAGCGCCACGTCGGCGAGGGCGTGTCCGTCGCGCCCGTACAGCCGCAGCCGGGACGACGCGTCGTGCATGTAGTTGGCCACGAACACGTCATGGATGATGTGCACCTCGTCCAGCACGTCCGCGCTCTGCGGAATCAGCTCGCGCCAGCGCGCCCGCTCGGGGTGCCGCGTGTCGATCGCGATCACGCGCTTGCGGGGTGCGTCCAGATCCGTGAGGAAGTAAAACACGGGCCCATCATTGCCGACGAAGTTGTAGCTCGCGTCGAAATCGTCGAGCAGGCGCACCACCTCGCCCTTGACCCGGGGGTGTTTCGCGTCCTTGAGATCGAGATAGTAGACGCGGTTGCGCCGATCGGTGCCGAGCCAGACGTTCACGATGGCGTAGCGGCCGTCGTCGGTGACTTGGCCGTTCATGCCCCAGTCGGGCTGGTCCGGTCGCTCGTACACCAGTGCATCCTGCGCCTGATCGCTGCCAAGCCGGTGGTAGTAGAGCTTCTGAAACCGGTTGACGTCGGTGAGCGCCTTGTCGCCGGGCTCGGGGTAGCGGCTATAGAAGAATCCGGCGCCGTCTTTGCTCCACGACGCGCCCGAGAACTTGATCCAGCGCAGGTGATCGGGAAGGTCCTTACCCGTCGCGACGTCGCGCACCCGGAACTCCTCCCAGTCCGAGCCGCTCGCCGAAGTGCCGTAGGCCAGCAGGCGCCCGTCCTCGGAAACGGCCAGCGTCGAGAGCGCTACGGTGCCGTCACTCGCCAGTGGGTTGGGGTCCAGCAGCACCGCGGGCTCGCCGCTGAGCGACTCCTGCTTGTAGAGCACCGCCTGATTCTGCAGGCCGTCGTTCTTGAAGAAGAAGTACCGGCTGGCCTTGTGGAACGGCGCGCCGTAGCGCGCATAGTTCCACAGCTTGGTGAGCCGCTCCCGGATGCTGGTACGCTGCGGGATTTGCGCCAGGTACCCCTCAGTCAGCCGGTTTTCGGCTTCGATCCAGGCGCGGCTGTCCGGCGCGTCCGGATCCTCGAGCCAGCGGTACGGATCAGCGACCTTGGTGCCGTGGTAGTCGTCGACCACATCGCCCTTGTGGGCGGGCGGATACGACAGGCTCTGCGCGGACGCGCCGGTCACGGCTGCTCCGGTAATCACGGTAGTCAGGAGCATTCTCCTGGCGAATGGATGCAACAGCGGGGCGGGCATTTGCACTGTAATTTCGTAGCTGTTGACGTAAGTCGCAAGACCACTTAGATTTAGCTTATGCATTGGACTGATATGCTGGCGTCGCTCCGTGCGTCGCACGGAAGACCTTCGTCCAATCGGTTTGGCTCATCCGCCGCTGATCTCGTCGGACTGAGTTCTTGCTGGGACAATCGTCGGATCCCGACCGGCTGCTGGCCGACCGGGGTCGAGGGCCATTGCTTTGAAACGGGAAATACTCATCAGCGGGACCGCACGCGAAACTCGCGTCGCGATCCTGGAGGACGACCGCCTTGTTGAGCTCCTGGTGGATCGTCCGGACGCCCGCCGCATGGTGGGCGATATCTACCTCGGCACGGTCGAAGCCGTGCTTCCGGGGATCCAAGCCGCGTTCGTCAACATCGGGGCGGAAAAGAGCGCCTTTCTCCATGCCTCCGACCTGATCGAGGCGGACGAGGACGAAGAGCCCTCCGACCGCGAAGACGACGAGGGGAACGGCAACGGCGGCGGCGGGGGAGGAGGGGGAGGAGGGGGAGGTCGCTCGTCGCGGCGCCGGCTGCCCAATGTCGCCGACGAGCTGAAGCGCGGTGAAGCAAAGTTGGTGCAGGTCATCAAGGAGCCGATCGGCACCAAGGGACCGCGCGTCACGGCCCAGGTCTCGCTGGCCGGCCGCTTCCTTGTCTACATGCCGTTCGCCTCGAAGGTCGGCGTCTCGCGCAAGATCGAGAATCGTGACCAGCGCACCAAGCTGCGCGAGCTCGTGTCCAAGCTCGTTCCCAAAGACTCGGGCGGCTGGATCATCCGCACGGTCGCCGAGGACCTGACCGAGCAGAGCTGCAAGCGCGAGATCGACCACCTGTACGGCCTCTGGAAGAAGATCAAGCGCAAGTCGGGATCGGTGCGGGCCCCGGCCCTGCTGCAGCGCGAAACGTCGCTCACCCGCGGCATCATCCGCGATCTCTTTTCCGACAAAGTCGACTCGCTGCTCGTCGACTCCAAGATGCTGCACAACGAGATCGTGCAGTACCTGAAGCAGATCGATCCCGACCTGCTCGAGCGGGTCAAGCTGTACGCCGCCGAGACGCCGCTGTTCGACCAGTACGACGTCGAGGCGGAGATCCGGGCTCTGTTCAAGGCGCGCGTCGAGCTGCCGACGGGCGGGTATTTGATTATCCAGCCGACCGAGGCGCTCGTCTCAATCGACGTGAACACGGGACGCTACACCGGCAAGAAGGACCCTGAGAGCACGATCGTAAAGACCAACCTCGAGGCCGCTCGCGAGGTGGCGCGCCAGCTGCGGCTGCGCGACATCGGCGGCATCATCGTGGTGGACTTCATCGACATGGAGTCGCGCGGCAACCGCGACAAGGTACTGCAGGAGCTGCGCACCCACCTGGGCCGCGATCGCGCCCGCACCAAGGCATTCGCGGTGTCCGAGCTGGGGCTGATCGAGATGACCCGGCAGCGCGTGCGCCCGTCGCTGTGGCACTCGATGACCGCGGAGTGCCCGACCTGTAACGGCACGGGGCGGGTGTTCCGGCCCGAGGTGGTCGTGCGTCGCATGGAGCGCTCGCTCAAGCGAGCGGGTGCGGAGCACAAGGAGCGCCAGCTCTCGGTACGGCTGCACCCCGAGGTCGCCCTGTATCTGGTGGAGCAGGAGCCCAACTTCCTGCGGCAGCTCGAGAAGCAGACAGGCCTCGAGCTCGAGGTGCGCGACGACCCCATGATGCGTCTGGACGAGTTCCGCATGATGGCGAAGCCGGCGGGCCGCGACGTGACCGAGCAATACGCGGTGGCATGAGCGCTCCCTTGACCGAACCCTAAGCCCAGATTAGCCTTCCGGCCCTATGCCTTACGCCATCTTTGCCACCGGCGGCGCCCAGTTCCGCGCCGAGCCCGGCGTCACGATCAAGATCCCGCTGCTCGCAGGCGAGCCCGGGAGCAAGGTGACGTTCGATCAGGTGCTGCTCGCGAGCGATGGCAAGCAGGTCCAGGCCGGCAAGCCGATGGTGAAGGGCGCGAAGGTGACCGCCGAAATCGTGCGCCACGGCAAGGGCGCCAAGATCAAGATCTATCGGTTCGCCCGCCGGACGGGGTTCCGCCGCCACGCGGGGCATCGTCAGCAGTTCACCGAGATCAAGATCGCGGACGTGAAGCTCTAGGGAGACTGAGGTCGCTCATGGCACATAAGAAGGGTGTCGGTTCCTCCCGCAATGGTCGCGACTCCGGGCCCAAGTACCTCGGCGTGAAGCGGTTCGCCGGAGAGCACGTCACGGCCGGCACGATCCTGGTGAAGCAGCGTGGCACCAAGTTCCATCCCGGCCTGAACGTGCGCCGCGCCTCCGACGACACGCTGTTCACCGTCGTCGACGGGCAGGTGAAGTTCGAGCATAAGAGTAAGAAGAGATACCGGGTGAGCGTGTACCCGAAGGCAGAGCGATAGGCGGTGCGACGGCCTAGTAGCTAGGCGGCAGTTTCCGGTATCTCTCGAACAACTCCGTCTGCCTGCTCCTCAACGGAATCTCTTTGCCTCGAATCAGCACGTGCTCCACACCGGTGGCGAACTCGAACGGGTCCCCCGACCAGACGACCACGTTTGCCACCTTGCCAGGCTCGAGCGATCCGTAGCGATCGGCCACGCCCAAAATCTCCGCCGGCGCGAGCGTCACGGCGCGCAGCGCCTGGTCCCACGTCATCCCGTACGCCACCGCGTTGCCGGCTTGCTGGCGCAGGTTGCGCGAGTTGTGGGTGTCGGTCTCCATCAGCGCGACCTTGACGCCCGCCTTGGCGAGCAGGCCGGCGTTCTCGTACCGGATCCCGAGCGCATCGTACGACGGGATGTTGTCGAGCGGCTCCACCAGCGCCGGCACGCCGGCCTGCTGGAGCTCGCCCGAGATCTGCCATCCCTCCTGGGCGCCCGCCAAGATCAGTTTGAGCTTGAACTCGCGCGCCAGCCGCAACGCGCTCTCGATGTCGCTGCGGCGGTTGGCATACGCGATCAGCGGCTCCTGGCCGTGCAGCACCGGCAGCAGGGCGTCGAGATCCGCCGCGGAGGCCGATAACGGTCGCAGCTGCGCGCGGCCGTAGTCCGTCCGGCGCCGCGCGTACTCCAGCGCGTCGCGGAGAACGCGTCGAACGCGCTCCACCAGCCCCGCGCGCGAGCCGCCCGCGAAGTCCTTCCCCGACTCAGAGTCGTTCAGCACGACGCCGACGGGTGACTTGATGAGCATCTCCTCGATCGTGTTACCAGCCAGATCGATGAGCACGGCCTGACCGCTCACGAGGTTCCCCGCCGGCACGGCGAGCACCGTGGTGACGCCCTCGATACGCGTTACCGGGATGACGACCGACGCGGGATTGATCCCCTCCGCCACGTTGAAGGAGGCCGCGATGGTATCGCCCTTGAAGAGCCCCTCGCGCGTGCCCGCCACGGCGCCGATCTCGACCAGCCCCATCTGGCCCGCGCCGTCGATGAGCCCCGGGGTGACCCACTTGCCTGTGGCGTCGATCTTGGTCGCATCAGAGGGCACGGTCACGTTGGCACCGACCGCCGCGATCTTGCCGTCGCGAATCAGCACCGTCGCGTTGGCGATCTTGGGCCCGGACACCGGATACACCGTGCCGCCGGTGATGGCGATCGTCTGGGCGAGCAGGAACGCGATCATCGCTCGCTCCCCTTTCCCGCGGCCGGCGTCTGATCGAGCTGGAAGTCCGTGTGCGGCTGGTGCGCGGGATCGTTGCGGTCGTACACCAGCCAGCCGTCATTGTAGACCTGCATGGCGCGTGAGTACACGGAGAACGGATCGCCGGACCAGACGACGACGTCCGCCATCTTCCCGGGCTCGAGCGTCCCGATGAGCGAATCGAGGCCCAGCGCCCAAGCGGGGTTCGCCGTCACCCAGCGAATCGCCTGATCGCGGGTGATGGGAATCCCCGCGCGGATCCCGGCATACATCGCCTTCGCTGCTTCCTGATTGAGTCGCTGAATGCCGCTCGGGTCATCAGAGTGAATGTTGACGCGCACGCCCGCCTGCTGGAGCAAGGCGGCATTCTCCTTGATCCCGTCCATCGCCTCTTCTTTGAAGCCCCACCAATCCGCCCACACGGCCGCGCCAGTGCCAGCGGCGGCCAGCAGGTCCCGGATCTTGTACGCCTCCACCGCGTGATGGAACGAGCGGATGCGGAATCCGAACTCGCGCCCCAAATCGAGCATGTTGGCCATCTCGTCGGCGCGGTAGCAGTGATTCTGGACGAAGATGTCGCCGCGCAGCACCTCAGCGAGCGATTCGAGCTTTAGGTTGCGGTCGGGGGGGTCGCCCTTGGGATCATTGTTCCACTTGTCCCACCGGCGGCGGTACCCTTCGGCCTGGATGAACGCGCCGCGGTAGCCGGCCATGTTGCCCATGCGGGTCGAGGGCCCCCCTTTCTGGCCGTACACCCGCTTGGGATTCTCACCGCACGCCATCTTCAGTCCGTAGTGGGCGCCCGGGAACTTCATCTCCTGAACGGTGCGCGCCGGAATGAGCCGCAGGATCGCGCTCCGTCCCCCAATCAGGTTGGCCGAGCCCGGGAGCGCCTGGATGGTCGTGATGCCGCCGGCGATCGCGAGCGGGATCTGCGGATCCTGCGGCCAGAAGGAATGCTCGGCCCACACCTCGGCCGTGACGGGGTTCGTCGCTTCGTTGCCGTCCGACTCGGCGTCGGTGGCGGGAGCGGCGTAGACGCCGAGATGCGAGTGCTCGTCGATCAGTCCGGGCGTCACGTAGCGCCCCGTGCCGTCGACCACGACGGCATCCGGGGGGGGCGCATCGATCTTCGTGCCCACCGCGACGATGCGGCCATCCTTGAAGTAGATCGAGCCGCCGGCGATCTCCTGGCCGGCCGCCGTCATGATGGTCGCGTTGCGGATCAGGACCGGCGGGTTGGGATGCCGCTGGTAGGTGGTGGGGTACTGGGGACGGTCGAGACTGCTCGAGTCGCCGGCGCCTCTGTGCCCCGGCGTCGGGGTGGTCGCGGCGGGCGCCGGAGCTTGCGCCGGCCGCGCCGCTCCAGAGGCGCAGCCCGCCGTGAGCGCGAGCAGAATCAACAGTGGCCGCATGTGAGTCTCCTGTATGCGAGCTACTTCACGAGCTCGACCACGAACGGTTGCCCGGCGAACTCCGTCTTGAGCACCCGGCGGGGGGATCCGGTGCTGACGTACATCGTGAACGGCACGCGCGATCCGGTCACGGCGATCGGGAATGCCTGAAACGTGCCCGCCGGGACGGTCACGGGCTCGGGCGTGCCCACCTTGAACGTGAGCAGCTTGATCGCATTCTCACTGGGCGTGAAGAACGACAGCGTGAACGTCTTGCCCGCCGCCAGCGGCAGCGCGGGCACCACGAACGGCACGGCGTTCTCGTCGATCGTGCCGGGCGGGACCGCGGTATCGACGTCGAGCCGTTTCACGCTGCCGTCCGGCTGCGGTGCCCCGCTCGTTCCCTTCACCCGGCCCGCCGCGTACGTGAGGTGGGTTTCCGCCTGCTTGCCCTGCTGGGTCGTCAGCTGATCGACCTGGCGCACCGAGCCGTCGCCCGGGTCAAAGACGACCTTCGTCTCCTGTTGGAAGGTGCCGCCGCCGAGATTGCTGCGCTCGGCGTACACGAGGGAGTCGGCCGGCCGGCGCGTTTCCGAGACCGTGAACCCCACGGCATTCCCCTGGACCATGACGCGTGAGCTGTCGCTGTGGGCGGCGAACTCCGCCGCCTCGAGCGTCACGGCTGACGCGGTCGGAGTGAGGTCGTCCGGCGTGAGGGCTTTGCCGTCGACGTCGACGATGCGGACGGGCGCGATCGCCTTGAGGTGATCGTACAACTTCACGCCATCCCCCACCACCACGATCGTCAACGCGCTGCGGCGGAACAGCCGCGCGGCGGCCGCCCGCGCCTGCAGGGCCGTCACCGCGCTGAGACGCTCGCGATACAGGCGCAGGTAATCGTCTCCCAGTCCCAGCAGCTTGGCGGTGGCGACCTGGGTGGCGATCTGGCTCGGGGTTTCGATGGTGAGGGGGAACGACCCCACCAGGAAGCCCTTGGACGCCGCCAGCTCGGTGTCGGGAACGACGTCCGAGCGGATCCGATCGACCTGGTGCAGCAGCTCGACCAGCGCGCTGTCCGCCACCTCGGTGCGCACTTCCGCCGTCGCCTCCCAGTATCCCAGTCCGCGGTGACGCCGCAACGACGCGTAGGCGCCGTACGTCCAGCTCTTCTGCTCCCGCAGAATCAGGAACAGTCGCGAATCCGCCCCGCCCCCCAGCACCTGGACGGCCACGCGCGCGGGATAATAGATAGGGTCCGTGGGTCCCGTGGTGGGATTGCCGAGCGCGATGTTGGCCTGCGCCGAACCGGGGCGGTGCACCAGCAGGATCGCCGGGGTCACACGCGTCGCGGGCGAGGGCAGGGTGGGGCTCGGCGGCGGAGCGCCGCGCCAATCGCCGAACGCCGTGGCGGCGAGGTCGCGGACCTGCGCGTCGGTCACATCGCCCGCCACCACCAGCAGGGCTCCGCCGGGGCGCAGCCGCTGCCGCGCGAACTGGATTACGTCGTCGTCCGTGACAGCGCGGTAGCTGTCGCGCGTCGGGCTGCGCCCGTACGGGTTGCGGCCGTAGATCTCGCTCGCGAAGAAGCGCTCCGCCACGCTTCCGGGTTGCGAGAGCTGGAGCGAGAGGGCGGACAGCGACCGGGTCCGCGCCAGCTCGAGCTCGCTCGCCGGAAACGTGGCGTGCAGCACGACGTCCCCCAGCAGATCGAACAGCAGCCCGACCTGGTCGCTCAGCGCATCGGCCGAGATCGTGAGGAAGTCGTCTCCCGACGACGCCGCGAGGCTGCCCCCCACGCCCTCGATGGTCGCGGCGAGCTGATCGGCACTGCGGGTCGGCGTGCCTTTGGTGAGCAGCTCGGCGGCGAGCTCGGAGAGGCCCTCTTTCCCGGGCGGATCGTAGATGCTCCCGGCTCGGAACGACAGGCTCACCGAGACGACCGGCTCTTCGTGATGCTCGATCACGACCAGTGAGACGCCGTTGGGAAGCGTCCCCTCCTTGAACGGCGGGAAGTTCACCGGATTGAGCCGCGTGGGTTTGGGAGGAGTCGCGGGGAACGACTGGGCGGACAGGCGGTCGAGCGGAATGGCGGAAAGAACGACGCCCGCCATGACGGCCAGCACTGTCCGCCCGCTCATGGCTCGCTCCCCGTTTTCGCAGGCGTCAGCGTCCCCGGCCGCACGATGATCACTACCGCGTTCGCCGGATCGAGATACTTCGCCGCCACCCGGCGGATGTCGTCCGCCGTCACGGCCAGGAAGTGATCCAGATCGGTATTGATGTCCGCGACCGAGGGATGGAACATGTCGTAGTGTTGCAGCTCCTCCGCCCTGCCGAGCGACGTCTCCCGCGTGTGGATGAAGCCGGCACGGAACGTATTCTTGGCTTTCGTCAGCTCCTCGTCCGACACGCGCGTCGTGCGCAGGGTGTCGACCTGCGCGGCCAGCAGGGTATCGAGCTTGAGCACATCTACCCCCTGATTCGCGATCCCCAGCACGAGCAGCACGCCCGGGCCGCGCCGCGAATCGAACGGGTTCATGGCCACCTGGGTGCCGAGCGCGGCCTTTTCGCGGCGCACGACGGCGACGTTCAACCGCGAGCTCTCGCCCTGGCCCAGGATCACGTTCAACAGCTCGATCGGGGGCGTGTCGGGATCGGCGTGCGATGGTATGCGATACACCCGGATCACCGCGGGCAGGTTGGCGTGCGCGTCGGTGACCTCACGCAGCTGGGGGTGGGATCCCGGCACGGGCGTATCGCACGTGACCGGCGGCGGATCGGGGTGCCGCGGAATCTCGCTGAAGTACTGGTTCACGAAGCGGCGTAATTCCAGCGGCCGAAAATCTCCCACGACCACCAGCGTGGCGTTGTTGGGTGCGTAATACGTGTCGAAAAACGCCTGCACGTCGCCGAGCTGGGCGGCGTTCAAGTCGTCCATCGATCCGATGACCGTATGGGCGTAGGCGAAGCAGCCGGCGCTGTCGAACGGCCAGGTCATCCCGTCCACGAACGCCGTCGAGTACGGCTGGTTGTCGATCCGCAGCCGGCGCTCTTCTTTCACGGTCTCCCGCTGATTGTGGAAGTTCTCGTCCGTGATGGCGAGGGAGCGCATGCGGTCGGCTTCGAGCCAGAGCGCGAGGTTCAGCCGGTTGGACGGAATGGTCTCGTAGTAGTTGGTGCGGTCTTCGGCGGTGCTGCCGTTCTCGGTGCCGCCGGCCCGCGAGATCAGCTGGAAGTGCTCGCCCTTCTTCACGTGCGCCGAACCCTCGAACATCATGTGCTCGAACAGGTGGGCGAAGCCGGACCGGCCCGGCCGCTCGTTGCGCGATCCGGCGTTGTACCACACGTCCACCGAGACGACCGGCGTCGAGTGATCTTCGGAGTACAGGACGTGCAGACCGTTCGGCAACGTAAACGCCTCGTACGCGATGCGACCGGCCTGCGCGTGCGTTTGACGCGCCAGCGAAACACCGAGCAGCAGCAGCGCTGCGACGATCCTCATAAACCGCACACTCCGTTCATTCGGAATCGGGGACCACGGCCCCGGAATGGACCAGCTCGAACGAGAACACGCCATCGAGCGTCTCGCCCTTCACCACCCGGCGCGGGCCGGTGCGCGTGGCGTAAATCCGAAACGCGCCGCTGCGCAACGGCAGCACGGAGAACCGCCCCGCGGGAACCTGAAGGGTGGTCGGCGGCTCGGCAACGAAGGTCAACGTCACCAGCGAATCGTCGAACTCTTTGTACGCGGGGATCCCGAGCGAGTCGCCCGGCCCCACGTTGGTCACGGCGCCGGCGAGAAACACGTAGTCCGACAGGACGGTCCCCGGGGCGAACGGCCGATTTACCGGCGTGATCTTGACGTCGCCCTTCTGGGTGCCCACCCGGCGCCGGCCGGTGATCTCGCCCCGCTTCACCTCCAGGTCGTGCTCCATCATGACCGTGTCGCTCTGCGGCGAATACAGATCGATGTGATGAAACGTCGAGATCGGGGCGCCGCTCTGGCGGTCGAGCACGATCCGCAGCCGCTCCACCTCGATCGGCCGGAACTCCGAGCTCGCCGTGTAAACGATTTCCTGCGTGCCCTCTAGCGACCGGACCTCGTACTGCCACACGGCCCAGCCGCGCTCTTCGCCGCGCAGGTGAAACACGAACGAATCGCGCGTCACGGGCAGGGCGGTGAGGTCGAAGCGCAGCGACGGCGCGCCGGCGCTCTGCGCGCTGGCAGGGACAGGGGCAGGGGAGCTAGCGAGCAGCAGGAAACAGAACCAGCGCATTGGTCTCGAGAATGGCCCTCTTGTGCGCGTCGGCGAGGGGCAGCGCCAGGAACTGGTCGATGTTGGCGCGCATGTCCTTCACGCCCGGGCTCGGCCAATCCGTACCCCACACGACCCGGTCGGCCAGCTCCGCGAGTCGCGGAAAGTACTCCAACAATCGCACGGGCGGTATACCGGACACGTCGAGCCACACGCGGCGATGCCGCCGCAGCACGAAAAACGCCTCCTCCATGTACAGTGGCCGCCCGCCATGCGCCATCACGATCCGCAAATCGGGATAATCGATCGCCACGTCGTCCAGCTCGAGCGGATTGCCGTACTTGGAGCGGGCCCCCGGGAAAATGCTCGTCCCGGTATGAATCATCACCGGCAGACCGCGCGCCTCGCAGCGGCCGTAGATCTGCCCCAGGGCCGTGAGCCCGTCGGTGTACGCGTTCGCCGGAAACGCCTGGTGCGGGGGATGGATCTTGACGAGGCGGATGCCGAGGTCCACCAGCCGATCCACGTCGCCCACCGGATCGCGGGTGAAGCGGGGATGTACACCGCCGTACGGGAGCAGCCGCTCGGGGTTGGCGCCCGCGTACTTCGCGGAGAAGACGTTGGTCGCGTCGGTGAACCCCATGATGTCAGGCGACGGATAGTTCACGAGACCGGCGCGCCACACCCCCGCGCGATCCATCACCTCCAGCAGCGCCCGGGGATCCTCCATCAGCTGAATCATGCGGTCCCGATCCGCGGGCCGGTCGCGCCACATCACCTCGAGCACCTGCGGCTTGAGCTCGCGCCACGGCTGAATATGGATGTGGACGTCGGTGATGCGGCTCAGCGGCTCCAGGCGGGCCTTCCCTCGGCGAAGTTCGCGTCCCTAATACCGCCTCGGTCGACTCCCTGTCAAACGCCCGGCGCGGCCGCGCCGGTGCAGGGCTGCCGCGACACCCCGAGTTGCGCACCCGCGACACGCAGAGGATTCACTCGGGCCCCGGGCGCTGGGACTATCTCGTCGCTGCAGCGCCGCACCGGGTGCGGAATTTGCCGCTCGGGTACGCGACCCCTTCTCACAAGCGGCGGAGGCTGGCGCATGAAAACCCACGTGGCCGTCCTGGGCTTCATCTTCCTGGTAGCATCCTGTGACACGAGCATCGCGCCGACGCCGCCCGCTCCCGGGGCCGGCGCACCGACGCTCCGGTCGGTCGGCGGAGGACAGTTCGGATTCGTGAACTTCGAGCTCGGTGCCGCGCCCGGCACGGTGTGCCCTGGCTCCTCGGGCTGCACCAACGGCGCCGCCGAGCCCGCGATTCGCGCGGACGCGACCGGGACCTTCTACGTCTCCTCTGAGCTCGGCCTCGGCTCGGGCACCCTCGCCTGGAAGTCCACCGACGGCGGGCTGCACTACACGGCGCTCCAGTCGCCCAACCAGATTTCCCAGGCGTTCGGAGGACTGGCGCCGGGCGGCGGCGACACCGACCTCGGCGTCGCACCGCAGGCGAATACCAGCGGCATCGACAATGTCTACGTGGCCAGCCTGAGCCTCGCGAATGTCACCGTGTCGACCAGCAAGGACGGTGGCCAGACCTGGAGCAAGAACGTGCTCAGCGCCACCGTGGCCGGTGACGACCGCGAGTGGATCGCGGCTGACCAGGCGACCAAGGTCTGCATCTCGTACCACGACATCGTGACGTTCAACATCGACGTCAACTGCAGCTTCGACGCCGGCGCCAGCTTCACGCAGCTCGGATCGGCCATCGACCCGCAGCACGCGTTCCTGCTCGAGGAGAACTCGACCGGCAACCTGACGATCGACCCGAAGAGCCACGTCATCTACCAGGTATTCAGCGGCATCGCCAACGCCGCCGAAGCCGTTCTCCCGGCGAACTTCCACGCCGTGTGGATCGCAATTTCACGCGACGGCGGTCAGACGTTCACCGACCAGACTGTCTACGTGAACCCGAATACCTCGGCCTCGTATGGCCACCAGTTCATCAACGCGACCGTGGACCAGGCCGGGAACGTGTACGTCGTGTACAACGACAACCACAACATGTTCTACAGTTTCTCGACCAATAGCGGACTCACCTGGACCGGGCCGATTCAGGTGAATCAGGCCCCCTCCGCGACGGCGATCTTCCCGTGGAGCGTGGCATGCGCTCCGGGTGAATTGGACATCGTGTGGTATGGGACCTCGTTCTTCGACGGCAGCGCGCCGGACAACTATCCGGCCTCAGCAGCCTGGTATGTGTTCTTCGCACAAAACAAGAACGCTGCGACCGTGGGCAGCAAGTTCACGCAAGTCGCGGCAACACCCATCATTCACTTTGGCGGAGTGTGTGAAGGCGGCGTGTCGTGCACCGGCAACCGGGACTTGTTCGACGACTTCGGGATCGCCGTGTCGCCGACGACCGGCTTCGCGTCCATCACATACAGCGACGACCAGCCGGGGAATGACGGCCAGGACGACCACACGGCCATCGCCACGCAGACAGGCGGCGAGAAGATCTGCTCCGGCACCTGAGTTGGACGGGGAAGGGGTTCAATCGCTCCAGCGATAGAACCCCTTTCCCGTTTTCTTGCCCAGCTCACCCTTCGACACTTTCTCGCGCAGGATCGCCGGCGGCTCGAACTGCGGATCCTCGAGGGTGCGATACAGGTACTCCGCGATCGCCAGCCGCACGTCCAGGCCAACCAGATCGGTGAGCCGCAGCGGTCCCATCGGATGGTTGTAGCCTAGCTCCATCGCCTTGTCGATGTCCTCGGGCGTGGCGACGCCCTGCTCCAGCATGCGCATCGCCTCGAGGCCCAGCACGACCCCGAGCCGGCTCGACGCGAATCCGGGTGAATCGCTGACGACGATCGGCTCCTTGCCGAGCGCCCGTGCGAACCCCACCGCCCGCTCCACCGCGGCGGCCGCGGCGCGCGGGTGGCGCACGACCTCCACCAGCTTCATCGCGTGCACCGGGTTGAAAAAATGCAGCCCCACCACGCGCGCCGGATCGCGCACGGCGCCCGCGATCGCGGCGACCGAGAGCGAGGACGTGTTGGTGGCGAGCAGCGCGGGCGCGGGCGCCGCGCGCTCGAGCTCGGCGAACAGCTGGCGCTTGACGCCCAGATCCTCGACCACGGCTTCGATCACGACGTCCACGTCGCCCACGGCCCGCGCCAGGTCGCGCTCCGCCCGCAGCCGGGTCGCGGCGGCCGCCACGTCCGCCTCGCCGAGCTTGCCACGCTTCACGCCGCCGGTCAACAAGTCCCCGATCCGGCGGATTGCCGTGGGCAGGGCTTCGGGGCGGCTGTCGGTGAGGGCGACGGTGCATCCCGCGAGCGTGGCGGCGTAGGCGATCCCGTGCCCCATCGTCCCCGCGCCCACCACGGCGACGCGCGGCAGGCCGGTCACGCCGCGCCCAAGGCCTGGCGCGCCACGTCGGGAGCGTTGGTGCACAGACCGTCCACGCCGAGGCCCAGCAGGCGGCGCATGTCGTCGGGGTCGTTCACGGTCCAGCCGTAGATCCGGTAGCCGGCGCCATGCAACGCCTCCACCAGCGCCGCGTCGATGAGCGCCTGGTCCTCCCACAGCACGGTCGCGCCGGTGTCGCGCAGCGCGTCGAGCGGGCGGAGCGGGTAGGACGCGAGCAGCACGCCGCGCTCGAGCTCCGGCCGGGCGGTCCCGAGCCGCTGGATGATGCGGTGGTCGAACCCGTGCACCGCGCAGCGGCCGCCGCTGGCATCGAGCACGGCCAGCAGCCGGTCATCGAACGCCGGGGGCAGGGACTTCACCTCGACGAACACGCGGAGCGCCTGGTCCACCGCGGCCAGAGCGTCGTCCAGCGTCGGCACCGACTCGCCGTTGGGGAGGAGCAGCGCGCGCACCTGCGCGGCGGTCGCGCGGGTGATGTGGACCCCGCTTATGACTTCGTCATGGTGAACGAAGAGGGTCCCGTCGCTGGAAGCGTGGATGTCCAGCTCCACGGCGTCCGCGCCGCGCACCCGGGCCGCGCGGAACGCGGCCCGCGAGTTCTCGTACTCGTACGCCGAGGCGCCGCGGTGCGCGATGACCAGCGTCCGCGGAGAAGGGAAGGTCACTTGAGCAGGCTGTCCGCCTTCTTGGGCTCGATCCAGCCCGGCTCCTTCTCGATATCGTGTACGATTTGGTAGTGCTCCGGCTGCGGCAGCACCGTCTTCAGGTACGCCGCATACTTATCCGCGTCATCGATCGGCTGCCCGTCGACGGTGAACCGCTGATGCGCGTACGTGCCGATCTTGCGGTTGAACCGCACGTCCGGCACGCGCAGCCAGCGATCGCGGTCAGGGATGAACATGTTGAGCCGTTCGACCAGTTTGGCGATTTCCTGCCGGTACAGCTCTCTCGAGTACTCGTTGAGCTTCGCCTTGTCGGCGTCGATCGTGTTGTCCCGCTCGTCGTAGCGACCCTTCAAGCCCCACACATACGCCCAGTGCGCCGAGGACGAGTTGTCGGTGCCGAACAGATCGAACGCCGTCGGCACCCACTTGTAGAAGAACCGCTGCATCACGTCGGGCGGCATCTTGCCGGCCTTCACGATACGGATCAATCCGTTGTTCCCGGTGCCCAGGTGGAACGACTCCTCTTTGAGCATGGGATTCATGGAGCGCGACAACGGGTCGAACGCCGAGACCGCCAGCATGGTGAGCTGAAACTTGCCGTCGCGGTCGATGAACTGCGTGTAGGTGAAGAAGTCGAGCCAGTTGTCTACCAGCTCGTTGAAGGAGCCGAGCAGCCGCTCGCCCTCATCGGCGCGGCGCTCCAGCAGCTTCGCCGCTTCGCGCTTGCCCTCGTCGCCGAAATGGCTGCACAGCAGATAGGACATCTGCCAGCCGTGCCGCATCTCCTCGGTCATCACTCGCTGCAGCGCGAGCAAGTCGTAGTCCGACGGCGCGTGCTTCAGGAGATTGCGCTGCTGCTCGACCGAGGCGAATTCGGTGTCACCCTGGTAGACAATGAGATTGAGCAGCGCGTCCCGGATGCGCTGGTCGGGGATGTGCATCACGGTCGGCCACTTGTGCTGGCCTTTGTAATGGCCGAACTCGATGTGCGGCACTTCCTGGTCGCCGAACTTGGCCTCGAACTTGAAACTCCGAATCTCCCCCTGCGGCAGGCCGATCGAGTCCTGCCAGTAGCGGAAGTAGTCGATCCATTCGTCGAAATTATTGAGCTTGCGGACCATCAGCTGCTCCTCTTTGCAAGTGACGCGCCACTCTGGGCGATGCGTTTCTGCACGTCCGCGGTGGCGAACAGTTCTTTCTGTTGGTGGATCTCGAGATCGAGCATGGCGCCGAGTGTGCTCGCGTCGCTCGCGTACAGTGCCTGCTTCGCCCCGCGCACCGCTGCCGGTGGCTGCGCCGCCCAGGCCGCGGCGAGCGCCTGCGCTTCGCCCGCGAGCCGGGCGTGCGGCACCACGCGGTTGAACAGACCGAGCGCCAGCGCCTCGGCGGCGGGCACCATACGCGCGCTCCAGACCAGCTCGAGGGCGTTCGCGATTCCCGCCAGGCGGGGGAGGAAGAACGTTCCGCCCCAGTCTGGCACCAGGCCCAGCTTGTGGAACACCTGTCCGATGGAGGCCTGATCGGACGCGATGCGATAGTCGCAGGCCAGCGCGAGGTTCGCGCCCCCGCCCGCGGCGGGACCATTCACCACCGCGAGCACCGGCTGGGGCGCGGCGCGGATGGTCAGGGCCACGTCCTTGCCCGCGGTCACGAGCGCCCCGCCCTCGACCCCCAGCACACTGAGGTCGGCCCCCGCGCAGAACGCCCGTCCGGCGCCGGTCAGCGTGATCACGCGCACGCCATCCGTCGAGGTCACGAGCCGGAGCGCCTCCAGCAGCTCACCGCACATATCGCCGTCGAAGGCGTTGAGCTTCTCGGGACGGTTGAGGGTCACGCTTCCCACGCCGCCGGCGATCTCGACCAGCACCCGCTCGTACGCGGCCATTACACCCGCTCCACGATCATCGCGATCCCCTGACCGACGCCGATGCACATGGTGGCCAGCCCGAACCGAGACTGCGTGCGACCCAGCGCGTGGACCAGCGTCGTCAGCATGCGCGCGCCCGTCGCCCCCAGCGGGTGCCCCAGGGCGATCGCACCGCCGTACACGTTCACTCTGGCGGGATCGAGCTTGAGCTCGCGGATGCAGGCGATCGCCTGGGCGGCGAAAGCCTCGTTCAGCTCGATCAGATCGATCTGGTCGAGCTTCAGGCCGGCTCGCTTCAGGACTTTCTGCGTCGCGGGGATGGGTCCGAGCCCCATACAGCTCGGATCGACGCCCGCCACCGCCGTCGCAACTACCCGGGCAAGCGGTTTCGCCTTCCAGTCCGCCCGTCCGGCCGTCCGCCCGTCCGCCACGAGCAACGCCGCCGCCCCATCATTGATCCCACTCGACGTCGCAGCCGTTACGGTCCCATCCGCACGAAACGCCGGTTTGAGGTTCGCCACACTCTCCAGCGTGACGCCGGCGCGCGGATACTCGTCTTTGGCAAACGTGGTGCCGTCGGGTAAGGAAACGGGCACAAGCTCGTCCGTGAACACGCACGCCTTGAGCGCCGCCTCGGCGCGACGTTGACTCTCCACCGCAAACGCATCCTGCTCGGAGCGGGCGATCTTGTAGCGCTGCCCCACGACCTCGGCGGTTTCGCCGAGCGAGATGGTCCAATCGGGCTTGAGCCGCGGATTCGTGAACCGCCAGCCGATGGTCGTGTCCGCTGTTTGCGGCGCCTTGCGGCTCCACGGTTCACCGGACTTGAGCGTCACGTAGGGCGCGCGGGTCATGCTCTCGACGCCGCCCGCGACGAACACCTCGCCCTCGTCCGCCTTGATGGCCTGCGTCGCGCTCGCCACAGCCTGCAGCCCGGAGCCGCACAGCCGGTTCACGGTCTGCCCCGGGACTTCGACGGGGAGCCCCGCAAGCAGCAGCGCCATCCGCGCCACGTTGCGGTTGTCTTCGCCCGCCTGATTGGTGCAGCCGAGAATGACGTCATCGATGCTCGCCGCGTCGATCCCCGATCGCCCGACGACCGCTTTGATCGGGATCGCGGCCAAATCGTCTGCACGCACCGATGCCAGTGAGCCCCCGTGCTTCCCGACGGGGGTTCGCAGTGCCGCGCAGATGACAGCGTCGTTCACAATCCGACCCAGACCGTCTTGGTCTCGGTGTAGTTGTCCAGCGCTGCTTTCCCCAGATCCCTGCCAAACCCCGAAAACTTGTATCCACCAAAAGGAGCCGCGGGGTCGTAGAAGTTGTACGTGTTCACCCACACGGTCCCGGCTTTGATCGCCCGCGCCACCCGGTGCGCTTTCTGGACGTCCTTGGTCCAGATGCCCGCCGCCAGCCCGTACATCGAGCGGTTGGCGAGCTCGATTCCCTGCGCCTCGTTCTCGAACGTGAGCACGGAGAGCACCGGCCCGAAGATCTCCTCGTCCACGATCTTCATGCCCGGCTTGGCGCCGTCGAAGACGGTGGCTTCGACGTAGAAACCCTTCCCGTTCACCTTGGCCGGCTTGCCCCCTGCCACCAGGCGCGCGCCTTCCTTTTCTCCGGCGGCGATGTAAGACAGCACCGTCTCCTGCTGGCGCTTGGAGACGATGGCGCCGAGCCGCGTGTTCTTGTCGAACGGGTCGCCCGGCGTGAGTTGCTTGGCCCGCGCGGCGAGCTGCTCGACCACCTGGTCATGCACCGACTGCTCCACCAGCAGGCGCGAGCCGGCGGCGCACACTTCGCCCTTGCCGTAGAAGATGCCGTTCTGAGCGCCGCGCACCGCCGCCGCGAGGTCCGCGTCGGCGAAAATGATGTTGGGACTCTTGCCACCGAGCTCGAGGGTCACGCGCTTCACGCTGGCCGCGGCCTCGCGCATGATCCACTGGCCCACTTCGGTCGAGCCCGTGAACGCGATCTTGTCGACCAGTGGATGGTGGACCAGCGCGGCACCGGCTGTCGACCCGCGCCCCGGCACGACATTCAGCGCGCCCGCCGGTAACCCCGCCTCGAGGGCGATCTCTCCCAGCAGCAGGGCAGTGAGGGGCGTCTCGTGCGCCGGCTTGAGGACCACGGTGCACCCCGCGGCCAGGGCCGGTGCGACCTTCCAGGTGGCCAGGTTCAGCGGGAAGTTCCAAGGCACGATCGCCCCGACCACCCCCACCGGCTCGCGCAGCGTGTAGGTGAAGAAGTTGCCGTTCACGGGCAGGGTGTCGCCGGTGAGCTTGTCCGCCCAGCCGGCGTAGTAGCGGAACGTCTCGATCGCCATCGCGACGTCGATCTTCGACTCGAACAGCGGCTTGCCGTTGTTCTTGGTCTCGACCTCGGCGATCTCCTTGGAGCGCTGTTCCAAGAGCTCGGCCACGCGGTACAACAGCTGCCCGCGCTTGCGAGCCGGCAGCTCGCGCCACTCTTTCGAGTCGAGACAGCGGCGCGCAGCCTGAACCGCTGCGTCGATCTCTGCCTCGCCCGCCTCCGAGACCTCCACCAATGACTCCTCGGTGGCGGGATTGGTGAGGCAGTAGCGCTTTGGGGCCGCCCGCCACTCGCCGCCGATCAACAGGTCGGTCTTCACCGGCCCTTGAACTCCGCGACACGTTTCTCGACGTTGGCCGCGATCCCCTCCTTCGCATCGTCGCTCTGGAACAGCTGCTGCTGCAGCTCACGCTCGAGCGCGAGCGCCGTCTCGAAGGGAATCTCCGCACCCGTCTGCACGGAGCGCTTGATGAGCCCCACCGCTTTCGACGCCTTGTGCGGCGGACAGAACTGCTTCGCATACAACATGACCTGTTCCCAAAACTCCTTGGCGGGCAGGATCTCATGCACGATGCCGAGTTCCTTAGCCCGGTCGAACGAGAACAGCTCACCCTTCGCCATCAGTTCGATCGCGCGAGCCTTCCCCACCAGCCGCGCCAGACGCTGGGTGCCGCCGGTGCCGGGAAGCACGCCGAGGTTTACCTCGGGGAGTCCGATCTTGCCGGCATTCTCCTTGGCCAGCCGGATGTCACACGCCATCGCGATCTCGAGTCCACCCCCCACCGTGTGGCCGTTCAAGGCGGCGATGGTGAGCTTGGGCGTCTGCTCCAGGCGATTGAGCGTCTCGTTGGCGTGCAGACAGAAGAAGAACTTGAAGCGCGGGGTGACCGTGTTGAGCATCCCGATGTTCGCGCCGGCGGAGAAGAATTTGTCCCCCCGGCCGCGCAGCACCATGACATGCACGCCGTCGTCGAAGCGCCCCCGCAGGATCGCCTCGTCGAGCTGTCGCATCATGTCGTAGGTGTAGGTGTTCGCCGGGGGATCGTCGAGCTCGATGATCGCGATGCCCCCTTCTACCATATAGTGCACCAGCGTCCTGGTCTCGAGTTTCGGTTCCGTCATCGTAGCCATGAGCCGTCAGCCTCCGTGGACCGTGGAGCGCGCCTCGGCAAAGCCACCGGTGAAGACGCGCGCGATGAGCCCCGCCAGGCGCTCCGGATCGAGCGCGCCCGCCGGGTCGTACCAGTTGTAGATCCAGTTCATCATCCCGAACAGCGCGTACGTGGCCGCGCTCCGCTCCACCGCCGGCTCGTCCGGTGCTACTTCCTTGAGGAGCTGCTCGAGCAGATCCACGTAGCGGCGCTTGATCGCGTTCACCTTGCGCTGGCGCTCGCCCGTGAGCGAGTTCGCCTCGTGCGACAGCACCTTCATTTCGGCCATGTGCGCCGCGAAGAATCCCACATGATGGCGGATGAACGCCTGCAGGCGCTCGGCGGGCTCGCCATCTTCCAGGCCCGCGAGCACCGCCTCGGCGCCCGCCAGCACGCGCGTGAAGCAGCGCTCCTGGATGCGGTACAGCAGCTCCTCCTTGCCGCGCACGTAGTAGTACATCCCGGCCAGCGACATTCCCGTCGCGGCCGCGAGGTCGCGCATGGTGGTGGGGTGGTAGCCCTGATCGGCGAACACCTTCGCCGCGCCGGAGAGGAACTGGTCGAGCCGTTGGTCGTAGGGGCGCATGAGTTCGAACGAGCGTTCGAAATTGTAAGCTAGGGTGCGGGGACGGGGAATTCAAGGTCGGTGGAGGGCGGTGGAGGGCGGTGAAGGTAGGCGAATGCCTCCGCCGACTTCCACCGCCCTGCACCGCCTTAATTTGATCCCATCTTCCACGTCTACCGTTACCGACGCGCATGCCACAGGCCGAACCCGTCACCGCCGTCCCCGACGCCACGCTCATCGCCGCCTGGCAGAGCGGTGACGAGCAGGCGGCGACCGAACTGGTGCGGCGTCACACGCGCGCGCTGGCGCGGTTTCTCGCCGGGGCGGGCGCGCCCGACGCCGAGCTCGACGACGTGGTACAGGAGACCTTCATCCGGGCGTTCCGCGCGCTGGGGTCGTTTCGCGGCCAGTGCCGGTTTCGCACCTGGCTGCTCACGATCGGGGGGAACGTCCTCAAGGACGCGCACCGGCGCGCCAAGCGCTCCCGCGTCGTCCCCCTGGCCGAGGAGCTGCGCTCCACCGACGGGGACCCGCACGACCGGGCCGTGGCGTCGGAGGCGGAAGGACGGTTGCGGGCCGGATTACAGCAGCTGCCGCGGCTGCAGCGTGAGGTGTTTCTGTTGCGGGCGCAGCAGGGCTTGGAATATGAGGAGATTGCGACGGCCCTCGGCACGACGCCCGGTGCCGCTCGAGTGCACTATCATCACGCAGTGAAGCGATTGAAGGAGCACGTGAAATGAACGACGACGCCCGGAACGACGACGCCAGCTTGCACGACGCCAAGTTGCAAGAGCTGGCCCAGCGGCTCGGCGCAGCAGCCGCAGAGCGGATCGACGTGGAGCGCACGGCGCAGGCGGTCCTGACCCGGCTGCGGCAGGAGCAGCATGCCCCCCGCGTATGGGGCGGGTTGCCCGCCGGCTGGCTGCGGATCGCGGCGGCGCTCGTGCTGCTCGCGGGCGCCGGGCTGGTGGCGCGCAGCGTCTTTCGCCGTCCCCCCGCTGGCGACGTCGCGCAGATCGAAACGCCGGACGTGGGAGATCTTTCCGCCGATCAGCTGCGCGACCTACTGAACTCGGTGAGCCAGCCGGCCGCCGTAGAGCCGGAGTCGGCGCAGGATGTCGGCCTGGAGGATCTCTCGCCCGAACAGCTACGGGCGTTGCTCGCGTCGCTGGAGGCATGATGAAACAGCTCGCCTGGATACTCGTGCTCGTAGTGACACCGGTGCTCGCGGCGCAGGTCCCCGAGGACTCGGGCGCCCCTGCGCCCGAGAACCAGGCCGAAGCACAGCAGCTGCGGCAGGAGATCCGGAAGCGCTGGACCGAGCATGTGCGCACTACGTTGGGATTGAGCGCCTGGCGCGTCTGGCGCTCAATGCCGAGCTCGCCTCGGGAGCTCCCAACCAGGATCGCGTGCGGGAGCTGATGGGTCAGCAGCAGCAGAACCAGCAAGCGCTGCAACAGGTGAATCGGGATGAGGACCGGGAGATGCAGGGGTACCTGACGCCGGTGCAGCGGGCGCGTTATCAGAAGGAGCGGCAGCGCTTCCAGGAACGCGTGGCCGAGGTGGTCCGTCACTGGCGCGAGCAGCGCCGCCAGGGCGCCCCGGGGCCCCGTCTACGATCCGCCCCTCGCCGCCGCCCCAGACCCTGAGTGCCCGAGGGATGCGGCCGCATCCCCCGGGGCACGTTGGATCACGTCACGACAGCTGCGAGCAGCGCCCGACGAGCGCTTCCTGTCCCAGCGGCGCGCCGGACCCATCCAGGAACTGCAGATAGATCCAGGGATTCCCGCCCGCGCCGCCTCTCACCGGCTGCTTCGCGAACTGGACCGTTCCCTGGTCCGCGATGATCGTGAGATTGAGCATCCCGGATGACGCAGCGGCCGTGCTCTGGGCCGAGTCATCCTGGAGCGTGACCCTTGCAGCGACGGCGGTCTCGAAGGCGACCTCACCCGCGAGCGTGACTTGCGCGGCGCTGCTGTTACTGCACGAGGTGACCGTCGCGCGCGCGGTGGCCGGCAGTGTGAAGTCGGCCACGAACGGCGACAGCGATCCGCCGCACGCGCCGAGGGACGCCTGGCTGGTCATGGGCTGGTTGCTCCCGTCCACCAGCTGCAGCGAGATCGCGGGATTGCCGCGCACGTCCGTGGCGTTGGGCTGCCGCGGAACCGTGATCGACGCGCCGGCAGGAATCACCGTCGCGTCGCCTTGCGCGACCAGCGTCGCACCGTGCGTGCCCTTCTGGTTGTTGTAAAACGTGAGCCGCGCCCCGATGCCGGCGAGCGCAAGCTGCCCGTTCAAGGCGACCGACACGCCGTCCGCGCTGTTGCACCCCGCCAGATCGGCGGTGGCGGTGGCGTGGACGGGCAACGAGAATGCCTGACTCACAGTGACGGGGGCGGCGGCGGCATTCGCCGCCAGAAGGTCCGCCCCACGGCTGTTCCCCTGCTGGTCGCACGCGGTGAGGGCGACAGTGCCCACCAGCGCGAGCGTCCCTTGTACGAAACGGTTCATTGCTGCCTCCCGTTTGGGTTAGCGTGGCGGCGGGCGGCAAAGGACGTGCCTAACGCGACACGGGTTGCGAGTCGGGACGCGCGGGCACAGGGGAGGGCAGAAACTGCACATACTGCGCGAGCGCCACGCGGCGGGGCGCGCGACAGATGCGGCTGGGCGGCGGCCACGCGCGTTTGGGTCACGTGACGCCGCCCGGTGAAACGTTCAGCTCAGGCGCGTAACCCGAATGCGGTGGCGAGGGCCCGCAGCGCGCTGGCGCGGGCCTTGGCGAGCATGCCGGCCGAGGGCCGGCCGGAACGGATCTCGAACGCGCGCCACTCCGAATCGGACCAGGCGACGGCGGACGCGGTGCCGCAGCGCGGGCAGCGCAGCGTCGCGGCGCGGCTCTGCAGCACCGTGCGGGCGCAGCAGCTCGGGCACACGGCCAGCAGCTTTTGTCCGCCGCGGTCGTCTTTCTCCTGGGTTCCGGGGATCACGGACCAGAGCGGTGGGCGCAGCGGCAGGATCTGGACGAAGGCGCGCGGGATGTGGAGCAACCGGTGATTCACGTCCACGATGGCTTCCACGGGGGTGATCTCGACGACGCGGTACCAGGCGCCGCGGCGCAACGGGCAGTCAGCGTGGGGCCGGACGCGGGCCCAGTATTGCGCAACGGGCATACGCCATATGATGGCGCGTTCCGGCCGGCAAGACTGTGACGGCTGACACCCGGCAGGCGCTCAGGTGGCCCCGGCTGCCGCCCTGGGTGTAGAGGCGCTAAGTTCACCGCCTCGGAGGAGGGGAGGGCGCATGTTCGGCATCCCGGAGTGGGCCATCGGCGTTGGATTCATCGTGTTAGTGACCTCTCTCGCGAAGGCGTTTTCCAGAGGAGGCGACTGGGGAGGGGCCGGCGTGAAGCGGCTGCGCAAGGCTTCGTGGCGTGAGGTGGCGCAGGGGCTGGACGAGATGGATCAGCGGCTCAGGGCGGTCGAGGAAGCGCAGCGGCAACAAGGCGGCGGGGCAGTGGAGGAGCTGCAGACCCGGTTGAGTGAAGTCGAGGAGCGCCTGGACTTTGCGGAGCGGCTGCTGGCCAAGCAGCGGGACGGCGAGCGCGCGATCCCACCGAAGGCATAGACGCGCCCGAGTGGCGGAATGGCAGACGCAGGGGACTCAAAATCCCCCGGGGGCAACCCCGTGAGAGTTCGACTCTCTCCTCGGGCAT
>CBFHAJ010000041.1:0-24095 GCA_965653495.1 uncultured bacterium
CGGCCACTGACGCGAGCCGGCGACCCGCTCGGGGTGTACCAGCGGCTGGTGGAGCGCTTATGACCGGTCGTGTGCTGACGGTGTTGCTGGCAGTCATCGGCGGGGCTCGAGCGCCCGCCGTCGCGCAGGACTCCCTCGCGCAGGCGGCCGAGCGCGTGCGCCAGGCCTGGCTGGGGCACGATGCCCAAGCGATTGTCGGACAAAGCGCTAAGGTGGTGCTACAGATTCCCGGAGCGGCGCCCTCGACGCCGCTCGAGCGAGCGCAGGCGGTCGAGCTGGTGCGCCGGCACCTGCAGGGGTCGGTGGAGCGCGCGGTGTCGGTCGCGGTGGTGCGCGAGGTGGCTCGCGGACAGGGCTACGTGGAGCTGGATCGTTGCTATGTGGTGAGCGGGACCAGCGACGAGCGCCACGAGACGATCGTGGTGCGGTTTCACAAGGCGGCGGGAGCGTGGCTGGTGAGCGAGCTGCGCAGCGGACGATAATGCACGTAATTCCGCCCCTTGCGCGAACTTACGAGCCCGTCTATAGTTCGAGATTCAATTGGATTTTTTCTTCTCCGGAGCGTGCCGCTTGAAGGTTCGGACCAGCGTCAGGCCGATCTGCGAACATTGCAAAGTGATCAAGCGGCGGGGCGTGATCCGCGTGATCTGCAAGCGCAGTCCCAAGCACAAGCAGCGGCAGGGGTAACACATGGCACGCATTGCGGGTGTTGACCTGCCGCGCGACAAGAAAATCCAATACGCCCTCCCGTACATCTACGGCATCGGCCCCAACAACGCGAAGAAGATCCTCGCGGAGACCGGGGTGAACGCGGACGCGCGCGTGCGCGATCTGCGCGACGCCGAAGTGGCGCGGCTGCGGCAGGTGATCGAGCGTGACTACAAGGTCGAGGGGGCCCTGCGGACGGACGTCGCGATGAACATCAAGCGGCTGATGGACATCGGGACGTATCGCGGCTCGCGTCACCGCAAGAACCTTCCGGTGCGCGGCCAGCGCACGCACACCAACGCGCGCACCAAGAAGGGGCCGCGGCGCGCCATCGCGGGCAAGAAGAAGCCGCTCTTGAAAAAGTAAATGGCACAAGCACAACCGAAGCCGGCGAGCGCGAAGCGCGCGAAAAAAGTGGTCGAAGCCGAAGGCATCGCGCACATCACCGCCACATTCAACAATACGCTCATCACGATCACGGACATGCAGGGGAACGCCATCACGTGGGGTTCCTCGGGCAAGGCCGGGTTCCAGGGCTCCAAGAAGTCCACGCCGTTCGCCGCGACCGTCGCGGCGGAGCAGGCGGCGCGCGAAGCCCTGAACCTCGGCGTGCGCCGCGTGCACGTGCGGGTGCAGGGGCCCGGGTCGGGCCGCGAGTCGGCGATCCAGGCGCTGGCGACGGCGGGATTGCAGATCCGCTCCATCCGCGACGTGACGCCGATTCCGCACAACGGCTGCCGGCCGCCCAAGAAGCGGCGGGTCTAGCGCATGGCACGCTATACCGGCCCCGCCTGCAAGTTGTGCCGCCGCGAGGGCACCAAGCTGTTCCTCAAGGGCACGCGCTGCCTGACCGAGAAGTGCGCGGTTGAGCGACGCGCGTACCCGCCGGGGCAGCACGGCCAGTCGTCGGGCCGGCGACGCAAGGCCTCCGACTACCAGCGGCAGTTGCGCGAAAAGCAGAAAGTGAAGCGGATCTACGGGCTGTCCGAGCGGCAGTTCCGCAACATCTTCGACACCGTGCTGAAGGAACCGGGCGTGACGGGCGAAGCGTTACTGGTCGCGCTCGAGAGCCGGCTCGACAATCTCGTGTACCGCATGGGATTCGCGGTCTCGCGGCGCCAGGCGCGCCAGCTCGTGCGCCATCGCCACGTGCAGGTCAACGCCCGCACTGTGGACATTCCCTCGTACCGCGTGTTCCCGGGAGACGAGGTGAAGCTCACTGACGCGAGCCGCGAGCTGGTGCAGGTCAAGCACGCGCTCGAACAGTTCGGCCGGCAGCAACCCGTGACATGGATTCAGGTCGACACCGACAAGGCGCTCGGCAAGATGACGCAGCGGCCCACCCGCGACGCCATCCCGATCGCCGCGCAAGAACAGTTAATCGTCGAGCTCTATTCCAAGTGATGACGACTCTCGATTTGACAGGGCTGGTACGCCCGCACCTGGTCGAAATGACCAAGCGGGAAGACAATCCCAACGCGGCCGAGTTTCGCCTGCAGCCGCTGGAGCGGGGCTACGGCTACACGCTGGGGAACTCACTCCGGCGGATGCTGCTGTCCTCGCTGCGCGGCGCGGCCGTCTGGGCCTTCCGGCTCGACGGCGTGGTCCATGAGCACCAGACGATCTCCGGTGTGGTCGAGGACGTGCATCAGATCATCCAGCGCCTCAAGCAGCTGACGCTGGTCCTCGCCCCGGACGTGGACGAGGCCGTGATGCACATCAAGCACGACAAGGCCGGGCCCGTGTACGCGCGCGACATCGAGGCGCACAGCGCGGTCACCATCGTCAATCCCGATCAGCTGCTGTTCACGGTCCAGGACGACCGCGATATCGGGGGCGAGCTGTACGTCAACAAGGGGCGTGGCTACGTCGAGGCGGAGCAGCACCCGATTGATCGCACCATGCCAGTGGACGTGGTGCGCGTCGACTCGATCTACAATCCCGTGCGCCGCGCCAACTTCACGGTCGCCGAGACGCGCGTCGGGCAGCGCACCGATTACGATCGGCTCACGCTGACGGTCGAAACCAACGGCACGATCTCTCCCGAGGACGCGGTCGCGTACGCAGCGGCCTTGGCCCAGGAGCACTTCCGGTTCTTCGTGGACTTCGGCAAGGTCCCGATGGTCGCCGCGCAACCGCCCACCAACGGTGGCGCCGCGGCGAGCCGGCTGCGCGAAGTCCTGGGGCGCTCGATCGACGACGTGGGGCTCTCGGTCCGCTCCGTCAACTCGCTCAAGAACTCCAACATCCGGACGCTGGGCGACCTGGTGCAGTACCGCGAGGAAGACCTGCTGAAGGTGAAGAACGTGGGCGAGAAGGCGCTGGGCGAGATCGCCGAGCTGCTGCGGCGCGAGGGGCTGAACTTCGGCATGAAGTTCGAGGACACGCCCGAAGAGCTCAAGGTGATCGATCCCGGCGTCGTGCCGCAGGCGCAGGTGAGTGAGGGAGAGCTGGAGTAATGCGCCATCGGGCCAAGGGCCGCCAGCTCTCGCGCACGGCAAGTCACAAGAAAGCGCTGCTCGCGAACCTGGCGACGAGCCTGTTCCGGCACGACAAGATCGTGACCACGGAGGCGAAGGCGAAGGAGCTGCGTCCCTACGCGGAGCGCCTGATCACGCTGGCGCGGCGCGGCGACCTCCACGCCCGGCGGCTGGTCGAGCGCCGGCTCAAGGACCGCGACGTCACCCACCGCCTCTTCAAGGATCTGGGGCCGCGATTCGCGGCGCGCCCCGGGGGATACACCCGGATCATCAAGCTGGGTCATCGCGCGGGCGACGGCGCGGAGGTGGCTCGGATCGAATTGTTGGGTGAGTAAGCGACCGGCAGACCTGCGCAGCGATGGGGGACCTCGGTCCCCCTTTTTGTTACGCGGCCTTCGTGACCCGGTTCGCTTTGAGACAGCGGGTGCACACGCGCAGCCGGCGGGTGGTGCCGTTCACCACGGCGCGCACGCGCTGGAGATTGGGATACCAGCGGCGATTCGTCTTATTGTTCGCGTGGCTGACGTTGTGCCCCGTGATGGGGCCCTTGCCACAGATTTCACACACTCGCGCCATGGACCGGTCCGACTGAAGAGATGAGCGCTACCGAAAAGCGGCCGAAACCTACACCCGGCACAGCAGGGGGGCAACCCCGCCGCACCGCGCTCATCACGGGCATCACGGGCCAGGACGGCTCCTACCTCGCGGAGCTGCTGCTCGCCAAGGGCTACGAGGTGGTCGGTGTCGTGCGGCGCACGTCGCACGACTCCTACGAGCGGATCGGGCACCTGCTCGACCGCGTTCACATCGTGCCCGCCGACCTGCTGGACCAGCATTCGCTCACGTCGGTGCTGCGCGACGCCCAGCCACACGAGGTCTACAACCTCGCGGCCCAGAGCTTCGTCCCCACGTCGTGGTCTCAGCCGGTGCTCACCGGCGAGTTCACCGCGCTGGGCGTGACCCGGCTGCTCGAGGCGGTGCGCCTGGCGCACCCCAGCGCGCGGTTTTACCAGGCGAGCTCGTCCGAGATGTTCGGCAAGGCCCAGGAGACGCCGCAACGGGAGACCACGCCCTTCTATCCGCGGTCCCCGTACGGCGTCGCCAAGGTCTATGGCCACTGGATCACGGTGAACTATCGCGAGTCGTACGGACTGTTCACCGTCAGCGGCATCCTGTTCAACCACGAGTCTCCGCGGCGCGGTCTGGAGTTCGTGACGCGCAAGGTGACCGACGGCGTAGCGCGGATCGTCAAGCGGAAGGCACAAGACCTGCATCTCGGCAATCTCGACGCCCGGCGCGACTGGGGGTTCGCGGGCGATTACGTCGACGCGATGTGGCGTATGCTGCAGCGCCCCCAGCCCGCGGACTACGTGATCGGCACCGGCGAGATGCACTCCGTGCGCGAGCTGTGCGAGCTGGCATTCTCGCACGTGGGGCTCGACTGGAAGAAATACGTCACGGTCGATCAGCGTTTCGTGAGGCCGGCTGAGGTGGACACGCTACACGCGGACCCGAGCAAGGCTCGGCGGGATCTCGGTTGGGCCCCGCAGACGAGCTTCGCCGAGCTGGTGCGCATGATGGTGGACGCAGACCTGGAGCGCCTGGCGTGAAGGTGCTCGTGACCGGTGCCGACGGATACGTCCGGCGCTGGCTGGTGCGGCGGAAGCTCGCCGACGGGCGGGAGGTGTTCGGCTCGGTGCGGCCGGGGCAGCCTCAACCGCCGGTGGCGCCCGCGGCCGACCTGACGCCCGCGGAGCGCGCTGCCGTGCGCTGGCTGCCGCTCGAGCTCGCCGATGCCGAATCGGTGCAGCGGGTGGCGGAGCCGCCGTACGACGCGGTCGTGCACCTCGCCGCCGTCTCCTCGGGCGCCGATGCCACGCGCGATCCCGGCTATGCCTGGACCGTCAACGCCGCGGGCACGGCGCGGCTGGTGCACGTGCTCGCTGAAGCCAGGCGGGTAGGCGGTGCCGATCCATTGGTGCTGGTCGTCTCGACGGGCGAGGTGTACGGCTCGTGCGGCGAGCCGCGCCCGCGGCGCGAGACGGACGCGATCGCACCGGTATCACCCTACGCCGCGAGCAAGGTCGGCGCCGAGGTCGCGGCGCTCGAGGTCTGGCGGCGCACGGGGTTGCGGGTGGCGGTGGCGCGCGCGTTCGCGCACACCGGCCCCGGTCAGGACGCCCGCTTCGTGGTTCCCGCGTTCGCGGAGCGGCTGCGCTTCGCCAAGCGCGTCGGCGCCCCGGTGGTCAAAGTGGGCAATCTCGAGCCGGTGCGCGAGTTCCTCCACGTGCGTGACGTCGTCGACGCCTACGCCCGGCTGATGTCGCGCGGGCGCCCGGGAGAGACGTACAATGTCGCGTCGGGACAGGGAATCTCGCTGGAGGAGCTGTTCGACCGGCTCGCCCGCCTGATCGGGGTCCGGGCGATCACGGAGGCGGACCCGGACCTGGTGCGGGGCGGCGACATTCTCCATCTGGTGGGCGACGCGACCAAGCTGCGCGCGGAGACGGGGTGGGCGCCGCGCTTCACACTCGACGAGACGTTGCGGGACGTGGTGGATGCCCAGGCGGACTGACCTCAAGCGAATCTTGCTGCTCGGCTCCGGGCCGATCGTGATCGGCCAGGCGGCGGAGTTCGATTACTCCGGCACCCAGGCGGTGAAGGCCCTGAAGGAAGAGGGCTACTCGGTGGTGCTGGTCAACTCGAATCCGGCGACCATCATGACGGATCCCGAGCTCGCCGACCGGACGTATGTCGAGCCGGTGACGCCCGAATGGGTACGCAAGGTGATCGAGCGCGAGCGCCCCGACGCGCTGCTGCCCACGATGGGCGGGCAGACGGCGCTGAACGTGGCCATGGCGTTGGTGCGGGACGGCACGCTCGAGCAGTTCAGTGTCGAGCTGATCGGAGCGAACGCACGGGCCATCCAGATGGCCGAAGACCGCGCGGAGTTCGCGGCAGCCATGCAGCGCATCGCGCTGGCCACGCCCGTCGGCAAGACGGTCACGAGCCTGGCCGGCGCGCTGGAAGAGGTCGCCGAGACGGGGTACCCGGCCATCCTGCGGCCGTCGTTCACGCTCGGCGGGACGGGCGGAGGGGTGGCGTACAACCGAGCGGAATTCGAGGAGCTCGTCGAGCGCGCGCTGGAGCTGTCGCCGGTGCACACCGTGTTGATCGAGCGCAGCGTACTCGGCTGGAAGGAGTTCGAGCTCGAGGTGATGCGCGACCGGCGGGACAACGTCGTGATCGTGTGCTCGATCGAGAACGTGGACCCGATGGGCGTGCACACGGGGGACTCGATCAGCGTCGCGCCCGCGATGACCCTCACGGACCGGGAGTACCAGCGGATGCGCGACGCCGCCATCGCGATCATCCGGGAGATCGGCGTCGAGGCGGGCGGCTGCAACATCCAGTTCGCGGTCAACCCCGCCGACGGCGATATGCTCGTGATCGAGATGAACCCGCGCGTGTCGCGCTCGTCGGCGCTGGCCTCCAAGGCGACCGGCTTTCCCATCGCGCGCATCGGCGCGAAGCTGGCGGTGGGCTATACGCTCGACGAGCTGCCCAACGACATCACGCGGACGACGCCGGCGTCGTTCGAGCCCGTGCTCGATTACGTGGTGGTCAAGGTGCCCCGCTTCGCGTTCGAGAAGTTCCCGACGGCCGACTTCCGCCTCACCACGCAGATGAAATCGGTGGGCGAGGCCATGGCGATCGGCCGCACCTTCAAAGAGGCCTTCCAGAAGGGGCTGCGGGCGCTCGAGGCCGGGCGGACCGGGTGGGAGCTGGGCCAGACGCTCGGCGACGACCGCTTGACGAGCGACAGTCCCGACGACCTGCGCGTCGCGCTGCGCACGCCCACGCCGGAGCGCATCTTCCAGATCAAGCGGGCGCTGCTCGCGGGCCTGTCGGCGGACGAGGTGGCGCAGGCATCGGGCATCGATCCGTGGTTTCTGTTCCAGCTCGAGGAGCTGCTCGCCGCCGAGCGGGAGTTCCGGGCGCTCGCGGAGGTGGGGGCGGTAGAGCTGCGCCGCATGAAGCGGCTCGGGTTCTCCGACCGTCAGCTCGCCACGCTGCGCGGAACGACCGAGCAGGCGATCCGCGAGGCCCGCTGGCGCCACGGCGTCCACCCCGCGTACAAAACGGTCGACACCTGCGCCGGCGAGTTCCCGTCGACCACGCCCTACCTCTACAGCTCGTATGACGACGAGACCGAGTCGGAGCCGTTCGGCGCTCAGGGGGTCGTGATCCTCGGCAGCGGGCCCAACCGCATCGGGCAGGGAGTCGAATTCGATTACTGCTGCGTGCGCGCGGCCCTCGCGTTCCGCGATCTCGGGTTCAAGACGATCATGATCAACTCGAACCCCGAGACCGTGTCGACTGATTTCGACATCTCGGACAAGCTGTACTTCGAGCCGCTCACGCTCGAGGACGTGCTCGAGATCGTCCGCTGGGAGCGCCCCAGGGGCGTGGTCGTCCAGCTCGGCGGCCAGACGCCGCTGCGGCTCACCAAGCCGCTCGAGGCCGCCGGCATTCCGATTCTCGGCACGCCCCCGGACTCGATCGACATCGCGGAAGACCGCGGCCGGTTCGAGGCGCTGGCGCGTCGGCTCAGCGTCATGCAGCCCGCCAACGGCACGGCCCGCTCGGTGAAGGAGGCGGTCGCCGTGGCGGAACGCATCGGCTTCCCGGTGCTGGTGCGTCCCTCCTACGTGCTGGGCGGACGCGCCATGGAGATCGTGTACGACCCGGGGTCGCTGCGCGATTACTTCGAGAAGGCCGCGCGCGTGGCTCCGGAGCATCCCGTGCTCATCGACCGCTTCCTGGAGGACGCGTTCGAGGGCGATGTCGACGCCATCGCGGACGGCCACCGGACCGTGGTGGGGGGAGTGATGCAGCACATCGAGGACGCCGGGGTTCATTCGGGCGACTCGGCGTGCGTCCTGCCCCCCTATCTCATCGGGGACCGGCAGGTCGAGGAAATGCGGCGCTACACGCAGGCGTTCGCGCAGGCGCTGGGGGTGGTGGGCCTCATCAACGTGCAGTACGCCATCAAGGACGGCGTGGTCTACGTGCTCGAGGTGAACCCACGGGGCTCCCGCACGGTGCCGTTCGTGAGTAAGGCCACGGGCGTCTCCCTGGCTAAGCTGGCCGCGGCGGTCATGGTGGGGCACACCCTGGACGAACTGGGCGTTCCCGATGACCTTCCGCTCCCCGGGGTGGCCGTGAAGGAGGCGGTCTTCCCCTTCACGAAGCTCCCCGGGGTGGATACCATCTTGGGCCCGGAGATGCGGTCCACCGGGGAGGTCATGGGGCTGGCGGACAGCTTCGGGATGGCGTTCGCCAAGGCGCAGATCGCGGCCGACGGCAGCCTCCCGCTGAGCGGCGCGATCTTCGTGACGGTGAACGATTCGGACAAGCCGACCGTGCTGCCGATCGTGCGGCGGTTCCACGAGATGGGCTTCCGCATCGTGGCCACGGATGGTACCGCGCGGTACCTGCGCGCGCGCGGTGTGCCGGCGGAGCGGGTGGCGAAGGTGCACGAAGGGCGGCCCAACGCGATCGACCTGATCGTCTCGGGCGAGGCGCAGCTGCTGATCAACACGCCCCTCGGCACGTTCACGCAGGCCGACGACTACGCGATTCGCCGTGCGGCGTTGATGCATCGCGTGCCGTACACGACGACGATGTCGGCCGCGAGCGCGGCGTGCGACGCGATCATCGCGCTGCGCAGCCGAACGGGCAGCGTGAGGAGTCTCCAAGAATGGCACGAAAAAACGATCGTCGAAAAGCCGTCCCCAGCGGGCGCAAAGGCGCCGCTGCCAAGTCCCACGCCGGCCGGACGGGCGTAGGCAAGGCGGGCGGCGCCAAGCCGCTGGCCAAGACCGGCAAGCCGGCCGGGAAGCAGCAGTCGCCGGCTTCGGCGCCCACCCCCAAGGTCAAGTTCCGCGGCCGCGTCCTCGAGAACGAGCCGCTGGCGCGCTACACGACGTACCGCCTGGGTGGACCGGCGCGCTACCTCGTGATGCCGGCCGAGGCGGACGACGTGGCACGGGCCCTGGACATGGCGCAGGAGCGCGGCCTGCCATGGCTGACCATCGGGCTGGGCTCGAACCTGCTCGTCAAGGACACGGGCTTTCCCGGCGTCGTGATCCGCCTGGGGAAGGGGCTCGATCGGTTCGAGATGAAAGGCGCGACGGCCATCGTCGGCGCCGGTCTCGCGACGCCGCTGCTGGCGCGCCGCACCGCGGAGGCGGGGTTCGCGGGCGTGGAGCGTTTCATCGGGATCCCGGGGACCGTGGGCGGGGGCGTGTTCATGAACGCCGGGGCGCACGGGGCGGAGTTCGCCGAAGTCCTGACCGAGGCGACGGTCATGGACGCGAAGGGCAAGATCCGGCAGGTGTCGCGCAAGCAGATCTCGTTCAAGTATCGCGCGTCCAACCTCGGCAACGTGGTCGTGCTCGAGGCGAAGCTCGCGCTCATCGAGGAGCCGCCGGCCAAGCTGAAGGAGGTCCAGGCCCGGCTGTTCCGCTGGCGCAAGGCCGGTACGCCGTTCGACCAGCCCTGCTGCGGCTCGGTGTTCAAGAATCCCACCGGGTCCCGCACGGCGGGCACGCTCATCGACGAGAGCGGGCTGAAGGGGTTCACCGTCGGCGGCGCGCAGGTCTCGAGCCTGCATGCCAACTACATCGTCAATACGGGCAACGCCACCGCCAGCGACGTGCTGAAGGTGATCGATCACGTGCGGAAGACCGTCGCCAAGAAGACGGGCGTCGAGCTCGACCTCGAAGTGAAGGTCGTCGGCTAGATGGCGGACTTCTTCGTCCACGAGTCGAGTTACGTCGACGAGGGGGCCCGGATCGGCAAGGGCACCAAGATCTGGCACTTTTGCCACGTGATGCCCGGCGCGGTTATCGGCGAGCGGTGTAACCTGGGGCAAAATGTCGTCGTGATGCCGGGCACGCGCATCGGCAACAACGTGAAGATCCAGAACAACGTCTCGATCTACGAGGGAGTGACGCTCGAGGACGACGTGTTCTGCGGGCCTTCGTGTGTGTTCACCAATGTGATGACCCCGCGCAGTCACGTGTCCCGCAAGCACGAATATCAGACCACGCTCGTCAAACGCGGGTCGTCCATCGGAGCGAACGCCACCATCGTCTGCGGCGTGACGCTCGGCGAGTACGCCTTCATCGGCGCGGGCGCCGTCGTCACGTCCGACGTTCCCGCGCACGCGCTGATGGTCGGCGTGCCCGCGCGGCGGGTGGGCTGGATGTGCCAATGCGGCGAGCGGCTGTCGGTGGTGGCGGGCAAGGCGGCGTGCGCCGTGTGCGGCAGCCACTACGAAGAGGCGAACGGCTCCCTGCACGCGGCCGCCCGCCCCCGCCGCGCCGGATAGACGCGTGGCCGTCTCCTCCCACACCACCGCCATGAACGTGCCGCTCCTGGACCTCGTGGCCCAGTACCGGACGATCCAGGACGAGGTCCTCCCCGCGCTGCAGGCCGTCATCGAGGCCCAGCAGTTCGTCATGGGGCCCGCCGTTCCCAAGCTCGAGACGGCCATCGCTGAGCTGGCGCAGGCGCGCCACGGCATCGCGTGCGCGAGCGGCACGGACGCGTTGCTGTTGCCGCTCAAGGCCCTTGACCTGAAGCCCGGCGACGAGGTCGTCACCACGCCGTTCACCTTCTTCGCCACCGCCGGCACGATCCACAACGCGGGCGGCACCCCCGTCTTCGTCGACATCGAGCCGGACACGTTCAACATCGATCCGGCCGCTGTCGAGGCCGCGATCACGCCGCGCACCCGGGCGATCATGCCCGTCCATCTGTACGGACAGATGGCCGCCCTGGAGCGCCTGGTGTCGATCGCCCGCGGAAGACGGCTTCCGATCGTCGAGGATGCCGCTCAGGCGATCGGCGCGCGGCGGCGCATCGAGGGCCAGTGGGTCGCGGCGGGCGCGCTCGGGTGGGCCACGGGCTTCTCGTTCTTCCCGAGCAAGAATCTCGGTGCGTGGGGCGACGGCGGCATGATCGTCACCTCCGACGACGCCGCCGCGGAGCGGCTCCGCAAGCTGCGGTTGCACGGCGGCGCGAAGCAGTACCACCACGACGAGGTCGGCACCAACTCGCGGCTCGACACGCTGCAGGCGGCGGTGCTCCTCGCCAAGCTGCCGCACCTCGCCGCGTGGTCTGCCAAGCGCCGGGAGCATGCGGCCTATTACGGCAAGGGGTTGAGCGACGTGGCGGCCGTGCGCGCCCCCGTGGTCGACCCCGCCAACGAGCACATCTTCCATCAGTACACGCTGCGCGTCGAGCGGCGTGACGCCCTCCAGGCGCACCTCAAGGCGAAGGGCGTGGGGAGCGCCGTCTACTATCCCGTGCCGCTCCATCTACAGAACTGTTTCAGCCACTTGGGCTACCGGCGCAGCCAGTTCCCGCAGGCCGAGCGTGCCTGCGGGGAGGTCTTGTCGCTGCAGGTGTACCCGGAGCTGACCCGCGCGCAGCTGGACTATGTGGTTGAGACGATCCGTGGATTCTATCGATGAGCCGCCTCAAGCTCGGCGTGATCGGCGCGGGCGCCTGGGGGCGGAACCATGTGCGCACCGCGGCGGGACTCGCGGACGGAGAGCTCGCTGCCGTGTGCGACGCGGATGCGAAGGTGCGCGAGCGCCTGTGCCGCCAGTACCCCGGTGTGCACGTCGGCGCGGACGTGGGCGAATTGCTGGGGCGGGTGGACGCGGTCGTCATCGCCGCGCCGGCCGCGACGCACGCGCGGCTGGCGCTCGAGTGCATCGCGGCCGGCAAACCGTGCCTCGTGGAGAAGCCGTTCGCGCTCAGTACGCGCGACGCGGAGGCGGTGGCGCAGGCGGCGGCCGACCGGCGCGTCCCCGTGCTCGCCGGCCACCTCCTGGTCTTCCACCCCGCGGTCGAGCGGCTGCGGGAGCTGGTGCAGGGGGGGGCGCTGGGACGCCTCTATTATCTGTATGGATTGCGTGTAAACTTGGGGCAGGTTCGCGCCGACGAAAACGCTCTGTGGAGCTTCGGCCCGCACGACGTTTCGGTGGCACTGTACTTGCTTGGTGAAGCCCCGGTTCGCGTGGCGGCGCAGGGACGCAGTTATCTCCAACGCCAGGTTGAAGATGTCGTGTTTCTCACCATGGAGTTCGCCAATGGTGTATTGGCGCATATCCAGCTGTCCTGGCTCGACCCCCACAAGGAGCGGAAGCTGACCGTCGTCGGGGCGAAGCAAATGGTCGTGTTCGACGACATGGAGACGCGCGAAAAGCTGCGGATCTACGACAAGGGCGTGGAGCGACCTCCGGAATACGGCTCGTACGGTGAAGCGCTCTCGATCCGGGAGGGCGACATTTTCATTCCCAAGATTCCCAACATCGAGCCGCTCGCCGCGGAGCTCGGCCATTTCGTGCGGGTGGCACGCGGGGCGGAGCCGCCCCGCGCCAGCGCCGCCGACGGCGTCTGCGTCGTCCGCGTGCTCGATGCCGCGACCCGCTCGCTCGCGAGCGGCGGGACTCCGATGACCCTGTGACCGCGACCGCGTCGTCCGCCGCCGATCTCCTGGTCGCCAAGACTCAGGACCGCTCCGCGCTGATCGGTATCGTGGGCCTCGGCTACGTCGGGCTGCCGCTCGCGATGGAGTTCGCGCGCGCCGGGTTCCGCGTGCTCGGGTTCGACGTGAGCAAGCCCATCGTCGATGCCCTCACACAGGGACGCTCCCATGTCCAGGATGTGGCGAGCGCCGATGTCGCGCGGTTCGCGAAAGCCGGGAAGTTCTCAGTCACCGCAGATCTGGCGCGGCTGCGCGAGCCCGACGTCGTGTCGATCTGCGTCCCCACGCCGCTCTCCAAGACGAAAGACCCGGACGTGAGCTATGTGATCGCGGCCACGAACTCGGTCAAGCGAACACTGCGCCGGGGACAGCTGATCGTGCTCGAGTCCACGACGTACCCCGGCACCACGCGCGAGCTGATGCTGCCAGCGCTCGCGGAGACGGGCCTGAAAGTTGGAGAGGATTTCTTTTTGGCGTTCTCGCCGGAGCGGGTGGATCCCGGCAACGAGAAGTGGAACACCCACAACACGCCCAAGGTGGTGGGCGGCATCACCGAGACGTGCCGGCGCGTGGCGCTGGCGGCGTACGAGCCGGCCATCGAGACCCTCGTCCCGGTCTCGTCCACCGAGGCGGCCGAGCTGGTCAAGATTCTGGAGAACACCTTCCGCAGCGTCAACATCGGCCTCGCCAACGAGATCGCGATCGTATGCGACAAGCTCGGCGTGGACGTATGGGAAGTGATCGAGGCCGCGGGCACCAAGCCGTTCGGGTTCATGAAGTTCACGCCCGGGCCCGGCGTGGGCGGCCACTGCATCCCGCTCGATCCGCACTACCTCGCCTGGAAGATGCGCACGCTCAACTACCGCACGCGCTTCATCGAGCTGGCGGGAGAGATCAACGCCGCGATGCCCGAGTACTGGGTGGGGCAGGTGATCGATCGCCTCAATGAGCAGGGGCGCGCCGCCCGGGGCAGCACGGTGCTGGTGCTCGGCGTGGCCTACAAGAAGGACATCGACGACGTCCGGGAGAGTCCGGCACTCGACGTGATCCGGCTGCTGCAGCGCCACGGAGCGGTGGTCTCGTACCACGACTCGCACGTGCGGCGGCTCCGCGAAGAGGACATCGACCTCGTGTCGACGCCACTCACCGCGGATGCGCTCGCCGCCGCGGATTGCGTCATCATCGTCACCGACCATTCGGACATCGATTACGGGCTGGTGGCGCGCAGCGCGCGCATGGTCGTGGACACGCGCAACGCGCTGCGGCACGCCAAGGCTTCATGAAAGTCGCCGTCGTCGGGACCGGGTACGTCGGTCTGGTGGTCGGCGCGTGCCTCGCCGAGACCGGCAACGACGTCGTCGGGGCCGATCTCGACGAAGGCAAGATCGCGAGCCTGCGCCAGAACCGCCTGCCGATCTACGAGCCCGGGCTCGAGCCGCTGGTGGTGCGCAATCAGCGGGACGGCCGCCTCCGCTTTACGACCGATGTCGGGACCGCCATCGAGGGGTCGGAGGTGGTGTTCATCGCCGTGGGCACGCCGCCCGACGAAGACGGGTCGGCCGATCTGACGCACGTCCTCGCGGTCGCGACGACCATCGGGCAGCACATGAACCGGTCCAAGCTGGTCGTCACCAAGAGCACGGTTCCGGTGGGGACGGCGCGCAAGGTGCGCGCCGAGATCTCCAAGCACACGAAGGTGCCGTTTCACGTGTGCGCCAACCCCGAGTTCCTGAAGGAAGGCGCCGCAGTCGAGGACTTCATGAAGCCCGACCGCGTCGTGGTCGGGGTGGACTCGCCGGAGGCCGCGCAGGTGATCGGCGATCTGTACGCGCCGTTCGTGCGCACCGGCAATCCCATCATCTTTATGGACCTGGCGTCGGCCGAAATGACCAAGTACGCGGCCAATGCGATGCTCGCCACGCGGATCTCGTTCATGAATCAGATCGCGCGGCTGTGCGACGCCGTGTCGGCCGACGTCACCCTGGTCCGCAAGGGGATCGGGACGGACCGCCGTATCGGCCCCGCGTTCCTGTTCCCGGGCCCGGGATACGGCGGGTCGTGCTTCCCCAAGGACGTCAAGGCGCTGATCCACACGGGTCAGGAGTGCGCCGTGCCGCTCGACATCCTGGAGGCGGTCGAGTCCGCCAACGAGAAGCAGAAGCGCGTGCTGTTCGAGAAGCTCGCCCGGCGCTTCGACGGGGGGTTGCGGGGCGTCACGATCGCCATCTGGGGGCTCGCCTTCAAGGCCGAGACCGACGACGTGCGGGAGAGCCCGGCGCTGGTGCTCGCGGAATTGTTGCTCGCAGCGGGCGCGCGTGTGCAGGCGCACGATCCGGCTGCGATCGCCACCGCGCGCCGGGAGCTGGGCGATCGCGTGACCTACGCGAGCACCGCCTATGAGGCGCTCGAGGGCGCGGCCGCGCTCGCGATCGTCACGGAGTGGCTCGAGTATCGCAACCCGGACTTCGAGCGCATCAAGGGCCTTCTGTCGCGTCCCCTCATCGTGGATGGACGGAACCTGTACGACCCGCAACGGCTCGCCCGGCTCGGGTTCGTCTACGACAGCATCGGTCGCCCCGTGGCATGCGCGTCCTCGTAACCGGGGCCGCGGGATTTCTCGGGTCGCACCTGTGCGACCGGCTGTTGGCGGATGGTCACCGCGTGGTGGGGATGGACAACTTCCTCACCGGCAACCAGGCGAACATCGCGCACCTGCGGACCAATCCCCAGTTCCAGTTCGTGCTCCACGACGTCACCAACTTCATCGAGGTGCAGGGGCCGCTCGACGGCGTGCTGCATTTCGCCAGCCCCGCGAGCCCCGTCGACTATCTCGATTATCCGATCCAGACCCTGAAGGTCGGGTCGCTGGGGACTCATAAGGCGCTGGGGTTGTCGCGCGCCAAGGGCGCCCGCTTCCTGCTGGCGTCCACCTCGGAAGTGTACGGTGATCCGCTGGTCCATCCTCAGCCAGAGAGCTATTGGGGGAACGTGAACCCGGTGGGCCCGCGCGGCGTGTACGACGAAGCCAAGCGGTTCGCCGAAGCCATGACCATGGCGTACCATCGCTACCACAAGCTCGACACGCGGATCGTGCGGATCTTCAACACGTATGGCCCGCGCATGCGCCCGAACGACGGACGCGTGGTGTCGAACTTCATCGTCCAGGCCCTCAAGGGGGAGCCCCTGACCGTCTACGGTGACGGCTCGCAGACCCGCTCGTTCTGCTACGTCGACGATCTGATCGACGGCATCGTGCGGCTGTTCGAGCGCGGCGAGTCCGAGCCGACCAACATCGGCAACCCGCACGAGTTCACCGTACGCCAGCTGGCCGACATCGTCCTCCGGCTCACGCGCAGCCGGAGCACCATCGTCGAGCAGCCGCTGCCGACCGACGATCCCAAGGTGCGCCAGCCCGACATCCGGCGCGCCTGCGAGACCCTCGGCTGGACGCCAGGCGTGTCGCTCGAGGACGGCCTGCGCCGCACGATCGCCTACTTTCAAGAGGCCATCCGATGACCCTGCGCCTGCTCGTTACGGGCGCGGCGGGGTTCATCGGCTCACACGTCTCGGAAGCGCTCCTGGCGCGGGGCGACGAGGTCGTCGGCTTCGACAACTTCGATCCTTTCTACGCCCGCGACATCAAAGAGCGCAATCTCGAGGGGCTGCGCCGCACCAAGGGATTCCGCTTCGTCGAGGGCGATATCGTCCGCCACGCGCTCCCACTCGACGGCGTGTCGGTCGTGGTGCACCTCGCCGCGCGTCCGGGCGTCCGCCCCTCCCTCGAGGACCCGGCGTCGTACAGCGAGACGAACGTGACGGGCACGGTGCGCGTGCTCGATGCTGCGCGTCGCGCGGGCATCCGGCGCGTCGTGTTCGGCTCGTCGTCGTCGGTGTACGGCGACGCCACGCCGGCCCCGTTCTCGGAGGAGGCCGGTGCCGCGCAGCCGATCTCACCCTACGCCGCGAGCAAGCGGGCGGGGGAGCTCATGGCGCAGGCGTTCGCCCACTTGTACGGGCTGCAGATCGCCTGCCTGCGGTTCTTCACCGTGTACGGCCCGCGCCAGCGCCCCGACCTGGCCATCCACCGCTTTACCGACCTGATCTGCCGCGGGCAGCCGGTCCGCATGCACGGTGACGGGTCGAGCGAGCGGGACTACACCTATATTACGGACTGCGTGGATGGCGTCCTCGCGGCGGTGGCGTGGACCGATCGTCCCAGGCGCGGCGGCATCGCGGAGCCGATCAACATCGGCGGCGGGGCGCGAGTGCGGCTCGACCGGTTGATCGAGGTGATCGGACACGCGGTGGGGCGCGAGGTGCGGATCGAGCGCCACGCCGACCAGCCGGGTGACGTGCGGCTCACCGATGCCGACCTGCGGCGCGCCGGGCGCGAGCTCGGTTTCCGCCCCAAGGTCGGCATCGAAGAGGGGATTCGGCAGTTCGTCCGCTGGTACGAGGCGACCCATGGACGTAAGTCCTGAGCATCTCGTGGCGCAGGCGCGCGAGCGCTTTCAACTGCAGGACTATTACGGGGCGATCCACCTGCTCGAAGAGGTGATCGCCACGGGTCGTGCGTTCGCGGACGCGCACCACCTGCTCGGCTTGTCGTACTCGCTGGTCGGGCAGCAGGAGCAGGCGCTCGCCCAGCTGGACCGCGCGCTGGGGCTCAACCCGCACTACGTCGAGGCGCTGGTTCACCGCGCCCTCGTCCTGAACGAGCTCGGCCGGGAGGACGAGGCGGATGCCGCGTTCCGCCGGGCGGCGCAGATCGGCGGGGCACCGCGGCTGGGGTTCCCGGCCCATGTCGCCGCCAAGCTCGCGAACCATCATGCACGCTTGGGGGAAGCCTATCTCGAGGCGGGCGGGCTGGGATCGGCGATCGAGCAGTATCAGGCGGCACTCGCGCTGGGACCCGCGTTCCACGACCTGCGGTATAAGCTGGGACGAATGCTGCTCGAGGCGGGACGCGCACTCGATGCGCGGGAGCACTTCGACATCATCGTACGGGCGCGCCCTAACTACCTGGATGCCGCCGCCATGTTGGGGCTCGCCTGCTATCTCGCGGGTGACGGACTCGCCGCGAAGGCGGTGTGGGAGGAATGCCGCGAGCGCCGTCCCGAGGATCCGCGCGTGGAGGCCTACCTCGCGATGCTGGCACGCAACGACACCGCCGCCGTCCCCGCCGGAGGGAGGGACGGGGGGGGGGGGCAAGAAGCCGGCGTGAGGTACTGGACCGCGGTGGGCATCGTGCTGGTGCTCGCCTGCCAGCCCAGCGCCGCCGACCACGAAGAGCTCGGCGACCGCTGGTACGCGAGCGGGGCCTACCGTGACGCGCTCGCTGAGTTCCAGCTCGGGTTGAAGGTGCACGCGGGAGACCCGGACCTCGAGGCGAAGCTCGGCGCGGCGGCGCTGCACGTGGGCGACTACGCCACCGCCGTCGATGCCTACATCGCCCTGGGCGATCGCGACCGCTCACGCGCCGCCGAGGCCGCCGACGGCCTGGAGCGCACGGTCCGGGCGGCGCTGTCGGCCAGCGACCGCAGCGACGCGGCCAAGGGGCTCGCGGGCCTGCACGCCCTGGAGCCCACGCGGCCCCTGGGCCGGTTCGCCCGGCTCGCCGCGCTCGACGCCGCCGACCGCGGCGACACCACCGCAGCCATGGCGCTCCTCCCCGCCGCGGCGGCCGCCGCGGGGGATCCCCGAATCACCGACTCTCTATTGTACGTGTACGGCATGGTCGCCGTGCGGGTCCGTGCCTGCAGCACCGCGGTGCCGGTGTTCGAGGGCGTGATCCGGCGGCAGCGCGAGCCCGCGGTTGGCGACGGCGCGCGCGAGGGACTCGGGCTGTGCGCGCTGGTCGAGGGACAACGCCTCCTCGCCGCGGGGAAGCCGACGGACGCCGAGGACTGGTTTCGCCGCGCCACCGCGCCGGGAGCGCCGGCGGCGGTTGTGCGGGGGGCGTTCCTGGGACTCGGGGACGTCAAGCTGGCGCAAGGGGACGTGGCCGCAGCGCTGGAGAGCTACCAGCAGGCGCTCGCGGGCGGCACGCCCGGCGACACGCTCACCCAGCGCGCCCAGGAGAAGATCAATGCCCTCGGCAAGGCCGACGCGCCGTCCCCGCCGCAGCCGCCCCAACCATGACATCACTGCGCTACGCTTCGCTCATCACGGCCGCGGCGACCGCCGTGGCGTGCCACCACGGGATGCGCGTGCAGTCCTCGCCCGATCCGGCCGTCGAGCTGAAGCAGGCGCGGGCGCAGTTTCATCGGGGCGACTTCAGCAAGGCGCTCGTCTCCTTCCGGCGGCTCAGCTACGAGCTCAGTCCCACGCAGCCGGAAATGGCGGAGGTCAAGTTTCAGCTCGCGGAGTGCTACTTCCAGACGGGCGATCGGGTCCAGTCGGCGCACGATTTCCGCCAGGTCGCCGATCAGTTTCCCACGAGCCCCTACGCCCCCCTGGCCCTGCTGCGCGCCGGCGACTCGAATCTGCGGCTGTGGCGCGATCCCGAGCTCGACCCGTCGTACGGCGAGAGCGCGCTCGCGATCTACCAGGAGCTGGCGGGGCGGTACCCTGGCACGGATGCGGCCGCGCGGGCCCAGGCGCACGTGCAGCAGCTGCGGGAATGGTTCGCGCAGAAGGACTACAAGAACGGCATGTTTTATTTCAAGCGCCGGGCGTACGACTCCGCGATCATTTATTTCAAGGACGTGATCGCCAATTACCAGGGAACGGCGCGCGTGCCCGATGCGCTGATGCGGCTGGTGGACGCCTACCGTGCCATCGGGTACGGCGACGAGCTCAAAGAGACGTGCGGCACGCTGCACAAGTACTATCCGCGGACTGAGGGGCTCGCCGCATCGTGTCCCGCCTCCGCGTCGGACTCGACGTCCGCGGCGCCGTCCTGAGCGCGCGTGGAGGCGCTGTTCGGCGGCTCGTTTGATCCCGTGCACCTGGGGCACCTGGCCGCGGCCGAGACGGCAGGTGAGGCGCTCGGCGCCCGCGTGCGCTTCCTCCCCGCGCGCGAGCAGCCGTTCAAGCGCGCCGCCCACGGCGCCACGGCCGACCAGCGAGCCGAGATGCTGGAGCTGGCCGTGGCCGGCAATCCCCGGCTCTGTGTCGAGCGGATCGAGCTGTCCCTCCCGGTGCCGTCGTACACCGTTCGGACCCTGCGGGCGCTCGCCGACCGGGAGCCCGGGAACCGCTTCACGTTATTGCTGGGAGCGGACGCGGCGGGCGACCTGGCGGACTGGTTCGAGGTGGACGCGCTGCCCCGGCTTGCCGACGTGGTCGTGTTCGCCCGGCCGGGAACGCCGCTGCCGCGCCACGCGGCGATCGCTCGGAGCGTCGAGGTGCCGGCGCTCGACATCTCCGCCACGATGATTCGAGAGCGGGTGCGGCGCGGGCGCTCCATTCGCTACCTAGTGCCCGACGCGGTGGGTGAGTACATCGCCGCGCACGGGCTGTACCGTCACTAGAGGGCCGCGGGTGTACAAGGACTGGTTCGCGAAGATCTTCGGAACGCGATTTCAGCGTGAGCTGAAACGGATCCGCCCGGTGGTGGACGCCATCCATCGCCATGAGGACCGCCTCAAGACGCTCCCCGATGGGGAGCTCCAGGGGCAGACGCCCAAATTGCGCGCCCAGATCGCCGAGCGGACAGGCGCCTTGACCGCAGAGGTGGAGCGGCTCAAGCGCGAAAAGCACGATTGCCCCGACGCCGAGCAGCGCGCCACGCTGAGCGCCCAGCTGACCCAGGCCGAGGCCGCCTACGTGAAGGAGCTGCAGGTCACCCTCAACGACGTACTCCCGGAAGCGTTCGCCACGGTGCGGGAGGCGTGCCGCCGGCTGGTGGGGAGCGAAGTAGTGGTCACGGGGCACGCGCTCAAGTGGGACATGGTGCCGTACGACGTGCAGCTGATCGGCGGCATCGTGCTGCATCAGGGGAAGATCGCGGAGATGGCGACCGGCGAGGGGAAGACCCTGGTCGCCACGCTGCCGCTGTACTTGAACGCCCTGGCGGGCCGGGGCGCGCATCTCGTGACGGTCAACAACTACCTGGCGCGCCGCGACTCCCAGTGGATGGGGCATCTGTTCACGTGGCTCGGGCTCTCGGTCGGCTGCATCGACGACACCGAGCCGTCCACGCCGCAACGTCGGGCCGCGTACCAGTGCGACATCACCTACGGCACGAATAACGAGTTCGGCTTCGACTATCTGCGCGACAACATGGTGTTCTCGCTCGATCAGCGCGTGCAGCGGACCCATGCGTACGCCATCATCGACGAGGTGGACTCGATTTTGATCGACGAGGCGCGCACGCCGCTCATCATCTCGGGCCCCGTGGGCAGCGAATCGGACGAGAAGTACGCGCAGTTCAACGCCCAGGTGGTCCAGCTCGTGCGCAAGCAGACCTCTGTCGCGAACGACCTCATCGCGCGTGCCGAGCCGCTGGTCGCGAACGAGAAGACCGCCTACGAGGCTGCGTCGCTGCTCTACAAGGCGCAGCTCGGCATGCCGAAGAACAAGAAGCTCCTGAAGCTGCTCCAGGAGCCCGGGGTGAAATCCCTGGTGCAGCGGGTAGAGCTGGACGTGCTGGCCGACCGCAAGTTGCCCGCGCGCGACCAGAAGCTGCGAAACATCGAGGACGACCTGTACTTCGTGCTCGACGAGCGCGGGCACTCGGTTCACCTCACGGAGAAGGGCGTCGAGACGATGTCGCCCTCCGACCCGAACCTGTTCGTGGTCCCGGACATCTCGCACGACGTGCACGAGATCGAGCACGACGACTCCCTCTCCCCCAAGGAGAGAGTGGAGCGCCGCCGCCAGGTGGAAGGCGAATACGCGCAGAAGAGCGAAACCCTGCACATCATCCACAAGCTGCTGCAGGCGCACGCGCTGTACGAGCGGGAGGTGGACTACGTCGTGCAGGAGGGCAAGGTCCTCATCGTCGACGAGTTCACCGGCCGCCTGATGCACGGGCGCCGCTGGTCGGAGGGACTACATCAGGCGGTGGAGGCCAAGGAAGGCGTGGCCGTGCAGGAGGAGAGTCAGACCCTCGCGACCATCACGATCCAGAACTACTTCCGGATGTACGACAAGCTCGCCGGGATGACCGGGACGGCCGAGACCGAAGAAACCGAATTCTTCCAGATCTACGGGCTGGAAGTCGTCGTCATCCCGACCAACCGGCCGGTGCGGCGCGTCGACAAGCACGATCTCATCTACAAGACGCGGCGCGAAAAGTACAACGCGATCATGGACGAGGTCGAGCGCCAGCACAAGCGGGGCTTACCGGTGCTGGTGGGAACTGTCAGCGTCGACGTGTCGGAAACGCTGTCGCGCATGCTCAAGCGGCGCGGCTTCCGGCACGAGGTGTTGAACGCGAAGTACCACGAGCGCGAGGCCGAGATCGTCGCGCAGGCCGGTCAACCCGGCGCGATCACCATCGCGACCAACATGGCCGGCCGCGGCACCGACATCAAACTCGGGCCCGGCGTCAAGCAGTGCCAGGTGTGCGGCATCACCGCCCATCAGGCCCCGTTCGGGCAGCAAATCGAGCGGCCCGACCTCACGCCGGAGGAGATCAAGCGGCGCGCCTGCAACGACGACCCCCCGTGCGGTCTCGTCATCGTGGGCACGGAGCGCCACGAGGCCCGGCGCATCGACCGCCAGCTGCGCGGCCGCTCGGGTCGCCAGGGCGACCCCGGAGAGAGCGTGTTTTTCCTCTCGCTCGAAGACGACCTGATGCGGCTGTTCGGCTCGGATCGCATCGCCCGCTGGATGGACCGCACGGGCGCGGAGGAAGGCGAGGTCATCACCCATCCGTGGGTGACGAGCGCCATCGGTCAGGCGCAAAAGCGCGTCGAGCTCCAGAATTTCCAGGCCCGCAAGAAGCTGCTCGAGTACGACGACGTCATGAACCAGCAGCGCGAGGTGATCTATTCGCTGCGCCTGTTCGCGCTCGAGGGCGGCGAAGAGCTGAAAGCCGAAGCGGTGCGGATGATCGAGCAGGCCGTCGACCGCCAGGCGGACGAGCTGATCGGCGACGCTCGGGACGTCCACCAGTGGGACCGGGCGCAGATGGAGACCGAATTCCTGCTCCGGTTCCTGCTGCAGGTCCCCGGTGTCACCGACCCCGCGAAGATCCGCAGCCGGGAGGAGCTCGTACAGGGCGCGCAGCGGGCGGGGCGGGAGGCGTTCGAGGCCAAGCTCGCGTACTTCAAGGAGGTCGAGACAAAAGTCGGCGCGACCAATCTGGGCAGCCAGGCGCTGTCGCACATCATGCTGACCGTCATCGACGAGAAGTGGAAGGATCACCTCTACGACTTGGACCAGCTCAAGGCGGCGATCCAGTATCGCGCCTGGGGGCAGAAGGATCCGCTGATCGAGTACAAGCAGGAAGGCTACGAGATGTTCGTCGGCCTGATGCGCGACGTGCACGCGACCTTCGCCGAGCGCTGGCTCAAGCTGCAGATCGAGATCGGGCCACCGCGCGGCCAGGGCGACGTGGGCGGGCCGGGGGTGGTGGGGCCCCGGCGGCCACCGCGTCCCACGCCGATGGTCGCCACCAAGGCCGACGCCGAGGGTCTGGTCCGGTCGGACGCGGCGCCCGCTCCCAAGCCCGCCGCCGGCCCGGCCGCGTCGAACCCGTACGCCGGGGTGGGGCGTAACGATCCCTGCCCGTGCGGCAGTGGCAAGAAATTCAAGAAGTGCCACGGGGCCGTCTGAACGGCGAACGCGGCAGTCGGAACGCGGAACGGGCGGGCCGACACTCGTAGTGCTGTTCCGCGTTCCGCGTTCCCCGTTCCGCGTTGTTTGGGTACTGGATATCTCCCGCCGCCACCTACGTTTCCCCCATGCCCCTCCACCTGTCCGAGCGCCCGGTGCACGACCGCCCGCGGGAGCGGCTGTGGAGCCTCGGGGCTGCCGCGTTGACGGGGCAGGAGCTCCTGGCCATTCTGTTAGGAACCGGGTGTGGCGGCCGCGATGCGCTCGCTGTCGCCGCGGAGGTCCTGACGCGGGTGGAGGGATCGCTGCGCCGGCTCGCCGGACGGCCCGCGGCCGAGGTGGCGCGGGTGCCGGGCGTGGGGCGCACCAAGGCGGCGCGCGTGGCCGCGGCGCTCGAGCTGGGACGCCGGGTGAGTGCGGAGGCGGAGCCGACGCCGGAGCGGATCCGCGGGCCGGCCGACGTGCAGCGCTTCTATGCCGCGCGGCTGCGCGACCTGGCGGTGGAGGAGTTTCACGTCCTGGCCCTGGGCAGCCAGAGCCAGATCCTCGGCGATCTGTTGATCACGCGGGGGATCCTGACCCTGATAGGGCAACAGGCGGTGGGGCGGGTG